>JAISFM010000319.1 GCA_031263605.1 Clostridiales bacterium
TTAATCGCGATTTGTTTGAAGTCGAGAAATCCCCAACCTATTAAAAACAACAGGTGAACGCCATGCGCCAATCCATGTCATTCTTTCCGTGAGTGAAGAATCTCAACCGATTTGATTGATTGTCCCCGCGCGAGAAACGCGCGACAATCCATCTTCCATCTTACATCTTACATATTCCTTCGTCCTTAATTTGTCAATTGACAATTGTCAATTGTAAATATTTATATCGCCCGCAATCGCTCTAAATACGCCCCCTTGTCCGCCGCCCTCATCATCGCTTCGCCGATCAAAGCCGCGTCCGCGCCGATTTCCGTCAGGGCGCGAACGTCGTCCGCCGTATGGATCCCGCTTTCGGAAACGAACAGGGCGTGGGGCGGGATAAGGGGGCGCAAGCGGCGGCCGATATTCAAATCGACCGTAAACGTCTTTAAATCGCGGTTATTCACGCCGATCACTCGCGCGTCCGCTTGTACCGCCGCCGAAACCTCGCCCTCCGTGTGCGCCTCCACGAGGGCCGAAAGCCCCAAACGGTCGCACAATTTTACGGATGCCGCCAACGCGGCGGGAGGGAGCAGCGCGCAAATCAAAAGGACGGCGGACGCGCCCCACGCTTTGGCCTCGTAGATTTGGTATTCGTCCACGATAAAGTCCTTGCGCAAGGCGGGGATTTTGACGGCGCGCGCGATTTCCCGCAAATAGTCCGGTTCGCCCAAAAAGAATTCCGGCTCGGTCAGCACGGAAACAGCCGCCGCGCCCGCCGCCTCGTATTCGCGGGCGATTTGCAAATAGGGGAAGTCCGCCGCGATGAGGCCTTTGGACGGCGACGCGCGTTTGACCTCGCAGATAAAGGACAGGCCGGGCGCGGCCAACGCTTTCTCGAACGGGAAGCCCGTGTCCGCCGGCAAAGCCTCGGCTTGCCGTTTTATTTCCGCAAGGGACAGGATTCTTTTCGCCGCCTCGACCCGCTTGCGCGTACTTTTCGCGATTGTATCTAATATAGTCATTTTAGTGTATGTAAGATGGAAGATGTAAGATGTAAAAGGGTCGGTCGGGTATTAAAAGGGAAGTGAGAATTGAGAAGTTCGGTCGCGCGTTTCTCGCGCGGGTGTAATTGCGCAAAAGTCCTGTCATTAGACTTGTTGCGAAATACGGCGCGGACGCTATGCGGGTCTTTTCGTGTGTAAAGCGGGTAAAAATTTTGTTTGTAGCGTTGCTACAAACTGCAATTTTTACCTGTATTACACGCAAAAATCCCTCGCCTATCATCTCGCGCCTTAATTTCGCAACAAGTCTATTGCGAGCGAAGTCGAGAAATCGCCCACCTTATTGCGCATAGTCCTTTATCCTTTTACTGTGGACTATGGACTATGCGCCGTGGACTATTCCGGCCTCCTTTCCGTGCGTGCAGAATCTCAACCGATTGCGCTCAATTGCTCCGACAATACCTATTACCTATTACCTATTACTTATTACCTAATCTTTTACCTTTTATCTTTTATCTATTAGACAACTCTATAAACCGTTCCAACTGCGCCGCCGCCCGGCCGCCGTCGATTGTCCGCCGCGCTGTTTCAATCGCCTTTTCCAACGGTATATCAGGGTCGGCCACGTGTATGGCGGCGGCGGCGTTTAGGATTGCCGCATCGCGTTTCGGCCCCGGCTCGCCTTGTAAAATGCCGCGCGTAATGCGGGCGTTTTCGGCGGGTGTGCCGCCGGTCAAGTCCTCTTTTTTGCAGCGTTTGAACCCGAATTGCTCCGGCTCTATCGTAAAGGATTTCAATTTGCCGCCGCGCGCCTCGCACACGTCGGTGGGCGCGCTCATGGAAATTTCGTCCAAACCGTCCCGCCCGTACACGACCCACGCGTTCGTCACGCCGAGGTTGGACAGCACCCGCGCCATCGGCTCGACCAGCGCGGAGTCGTACACGCCCAACAACTGCATTTTTGCGCCGGCGGGGTTGACGAGCGGCCCCAAAATATTAAAGATCGTGCGGATGCCCAATTCCTTGCGGACGGGGGCGACGTACTTCATCGATATGTGGTAGTTTTGCGCGAACAGAAAGCAAATGCCGATGTCCCGCAGGAGTTCCAGACTTTTTTCGGGCGGGGCCGTGATATTGACGCCCAACGCTTCAAGCACGTCGGCCGCGCCGCATTTGCTGCTGGCGGCGCGGTTGCCGTGTTTGGCGACGGGGTAGCCCGCCGCGCTGGTCACGAGCGCGGCCGTGGTGGAGATATTGAACGTATCGGAGCGGTCGCCGCCGGTGCCGACGATTTCCAGCGCGTCCATGTCGTGCAGCAGCCGGATACAGTGCTTGCGCATACCCGCGGCCGAGGCGGTGATTTCCTCGATAGTTTCGCCCTTGACCGACAATGCGGTCAGGTATGCCGCCAACTGAATGTCGCTGGCTTTGCCGCTCATGATTTCGTCCATGACGGCCTCGGCGGTTTCATAGGTTAGGTTTTCGCGCTTAGCCGCTTTTATTATCGCTTCTTTTATCATAGTCGTTTTTTATTTGCCGTTTTATTTTTTGTAGTTTTTTGTCGTGGCTTTTTGTCGTAGTTTTTTGTCGTTTCTTGGAAAACCCTTTGTACCTACGGTAAAACCTTCGTCACCTCGGTCATGTGCAAACTTTGTTTGCCCGCGACCTCGATTCCTCGGTTTCATGAAAAAAGTGTTTTCCAAACCTTTCCCAAAAACTTTCGGTCTATTATTTTCAAAAACTTTTCCGCCTGTATTTTCCGAG
>JAISFM010000033.1 GCA_031263605.1 Clostridiales bacterium
AGATCGCTTCCCTGCTCGGAATCGACTCTTTAAGCCATTTCAATCATCTGTTCCGCAAATTCCACGGCGCAACGCCCACCGCCGTCAGAAAACAATTTCATATGTGATGATAAATGAACGCATATCCGAACGGCCTGCGCCCAAACGTGCCGGCCGGTTGTTCGTATAGACGGGCGGCTGAAACTTTTCGTACCGCACGTTGTTGTCCCAACCGACGGACACGTGGGGTATGTATGGCGCGGCGCATTCCGCAACCGCCTTTTCATATTGCGGCGCGACAAATTCGGACAGCACTTCGCCGTAGTCCATCTGATCCTTTTCTTTCCGCGTGAACGAAAGAAATTGATAGTGCGTCGCGCTGTCAAAGCCCAAATCCGACACTACGGTTCCGAACGGCGCGCCTTTCCGCGCCGTCTCGAATTCCCAGTCCCACACGAAACCGAGCGGCCAATTTAAAACCGCCTTTGGCCGCTCCTAAAAATCCGTCGTTTAAGCAATTTTCCAAAAACGGCCGCCGATCATACCAATAGCAATCGTAGATAAAGGTATTCACGCCGTGGCTTGCCGCCACCCCGATCTGCATTTCCATGACGCGCGGGTTATAGTAACTAAATACGGTGAGAAATCCGCTCATGCACCTAAATAATGATAGCGCAAACACGCCGACTTATTCCGCCCGTAAGCGGACACCTGCGCGCCGCCTTATTGATTGAGCATCCAATCGATGTAAACCCCGAACCCCTTCGTCGGGTCGTTCACGAATACGTGCGTCACCGCGCCGATAAGGCGGCCGTCCTGCAAAATCGGGCTGCCGCTCATGCCTTGCACTATGCCCCCCGTTTGCGCGAGAAGCGCGGGGTCGGTCACTTTCAAAACCATGCTTTTTTCCTTTTCCCCCGCTTGGTAATTGGTCTTGACAATCTCGATCGAGTACTCGCGCGGCGCGGCGCCCACCGTCGTCACAATCGTCGCCGGCCCCGCCTTGACCGCCGCGCGCGGCCCGCACTCGATCAGGCCGGGCTTTAACGGGTTATCGGGCGCGGCGTCCAAACGCCCGAACACGCCGAATTTGTTGTTCTTGTCTATCGCGCCGATGCGGTTCCTGCTCTTTAAGAATACGCCCCGAAGTTCCCCCGCGCTTCCCTTTTGCCCCTTGACCACGCCGACAATTGAGCATTTATAAACGTTCCCGCCCGCAATCGGCAAAATGTCCTTCACGTCCGCGTCGCAAATCGGATGCCCCAACGCCCCGAACCGCAAATCCCGCTTGACGTATGTGACCGTGCCCACGCCCGCCGACGTGTCCCGTATCCAAAGCCCCAATTTATACAAGCCCGTCGCGCTGTCCAAAGCGGGCGCGGCCCTTTCGGTATAACGCTTGCCTTTGCGCGTAAAATGAACCGTGACTTCCGCGCCGCCCGTTTCGGCCAACGCCCGCGCGACGTCATCCGCCCCAAAGATTTCGACGCCGCCGATCCGGTCGATTACGTCCCCTTCCTTTACGGCTTTATCGGCAAAAGGCCGCGCCGCGCCGCCCGCCGTCCGCACGCTCCCGAAGCCCAATACAATCACGCCCTTGGTGTGCAAGGTCAGCCCGACGGGCATCCCCCCCAAATAAACCTGTTCGGCGGGCGCGGTTTTGCGCCGGTCGTCGGCCTTTTTCTTGCGGAAAAAGTTGAAGAAAGGAATTTGAGAGGCTTGGACGGCCGCGCCGTCCTCCGCGCCGCCCGACTCGGAAAAAAGAGCGTCGCCGCGCCCCGTGCCGAACTGCGCCGCGTCAAGGTTTGCCGCGCCGTAACGAACCGCGTCGGGACGTATTGCGTAGGGACGTATAACGTCGGCGCGAAAGGCCGCGAACGCAACCGCTAAAACCGATAAAAAAATAAAGATTTGTTTCGCCGTCTTGCGCATTATTTCAATTCACCGATTTGTACGCACCCAAATGCGGAATATCGGCATATATAATTATTCAAATTGAAAAGGCGTTTGAATAAGCGGCGCTATACAACCCGAATAAACTATACTTTAAATATTGTTTACGCGGGGGCGGTATTTTATGTAAACGGTATCGGGGACTATATAGGCTGCAAAAACATACGGATACAAGACCTATCCCATAAATGGACAGACGCGTTAATGTGTAATTGTTGTCGGTTAGCAGGCGGCCGCATTTCGTTTGGCGCATGGATTTACAATTTACAATTTACAATTTACAAATTTCGGATTGAGTTTTTTTTTGGCGGCTATTGACATTGAAATGATTTCGTCCGATTTCACTCATATAGTTTTTACGCCGATAGAGTTGTTACGAAACCTTCTCCGCGAAATCTTTACGAGTCTTTTCACGTTTAGGTTTCGCAACAACTCTATTATACTTTATCCGCAATTTGTAAATTGTAAATTGTAAATCGCAAATTATCCCTATCCGCAATTTGTCAATTGTCAATTGTAAATCGCACCTATCCCTCAAACCGCCCGTTTCACGAAATTCAACATCAAGCCGAACCATTCGGCGGCGTCGGGATTGATTAGGGACGGATTGCCCGGGGGCGCGGTGGCGGCGTCGCACAGCGACAAACCGTGCGCGCCCTTTTCAAAGATGTGCAGTTCGAAAGGGACATTGTTTTCCGCATAGGCCTTGGCGAGCAGAATCGAATTCATCACCGGCACCGTGCCGTCGTCGGCGGTGTGCCAGATGAAAGCGGGCGGCGCGGCCTTTGTCACCGCGTTTTCCAGCGACAGTTCGGGCAGCAATGCCGAATCGGGCGTTAAATTGTCGAAAGTCCCCCGATGGGCGTATTCGCCGCCCGTGACCACCGGATAGCACGGCACGATCGCCGCGACGCGCGCCTTTTCATAGTCCGGCATGGCCTTGCGGACGCGTTCGGAATCATACGACAGCCCCAAAGACGCGCACAAATGCCCGCCCGCCGAGAAACCGATCGCAAAAACCTTTTCGGGCGCGACATGAAAATCCGGCGCGTTGTCCTTGATATGCTTGACCGCGTGGCAGGCCTGCAAAAGTTGCGTCGGGAATTTGGCCGCGCTGTCGCCGGCGGTCGAATATTGCAGGACGAACGCGGCGTACCCCTGCCCGACCAGGCGCAAGGCAACCGGCTCGCTCTCCCGCGCCGAACAGAACCGATAGCCGCCGCCGGGCAGCACCAAAAATGCGGGGCGGCGGCGTTCCGGCTCGATTTCCGGGGAGTTGTCCGGCAAGTAGGCGGTGAGCGTACATTCGTATTCGCCGATCGCCGGATACAGTTCGTTGAGTTTTAAGGTGAAGTGTCGCATAGGTAAACCTCCGTTTTTTATGGAATAGGAAAGTCGATTGGATAGATAAAAGGTAAGAGAGGTAAAAGGTAAGAGGTAAGAGGTAAGAGGTAAGAGGTTCGGGTTTAGTGGTTAGCGGTAAAAGATAAAAGGGCATAGGGAATAGTATCGGTCGGGGGACATTGCGCATAATACCTTATCCGAAATTGTGCATTATGAATTGTGCATTGTGCATTGTCCTGTCATGATCTGAGCGTAGTCGAGAAATCTCCCACTTATTCGTTTAACTACCGGCATTCCGATTGCACCCAATTTCCCCGACAATATCTTTTACCTTTTACCTCTTATCTCTTACCTCTTCTCTCTTCCCCACCCCCTCTTCCCTAATCATCGCGTACAGTTTCACGGTCTGAAACGCGCCGCGGGCGAACAGGTAATCGACGAGCGTACCTTCGCATTTCATGCCGAGTTTCTCCATGACGCGGCCCGAGGCGGGATTGCCGATGAAATGCTTGGCTTGGATACGGCGGATATTTTTGGCGAAAAGATAATCGGACAGCGCGCGCATGGCCTCGGCCGTGTAACCGCAGCCCCAATATCTTTTGTCCAAAATATAGCCGATTTCCGCCGTATAGGCCATGATCCCCTCGCCGACGGCCGCGCCGCCCGTACCGATCAACGCGCCGCTTTGTTTTAAGATAATCGCATAGTCGTAATCGCGGCCCGATTTGCATTTTTCCCGCTCGGCGCGAATAAAATCCTCGGTCGCCTGCAAAGTCTTGTTCGGCTCCCAAAGCATGTATTTCGTATTTTCGGGGTCGGAAGAATACGCGAAAATCGCGGACGCGTCGGGCAAGTCAAAGAGGCGCAGAATTAAACGCTCGGTTTCCAATACGGGAAGAAGTTGGGTATTGTCGATGATTTTATAAGTATTCATGCCGTCGGCTCCTTTTGCAATGCACAATTCACAATTAAAGGATAACACAGTTTTTAAATGCAGAATGCAGAATTGTTGACCTGTCGAAAAAGAAACTTTGGGTATGCTTTATGTTCCTTACCCACAGGCAATACCGCTTTTAGGAACCTTATCCAAAATTCTGCATTCTGCATTTCAAAAAGCATTATCCTTTAACTGTGCACTGTCTTGACCTGTCGAAAAAGAAACTTTGGATATGCTTTACGTTCCTTACCCACAGGCATTACCGGCTTAAATAAACTTATCCGAAATTCTGCATTCTGCATTCGGAAAAGCATTATCCTTATAATTGTGCATTGTGCATTGTGAATTGTAATTGCCCTGTTTTGCCCGCAGCCTTGCGTACTTGCTTTCCGACACGCCCGGGGCGACGCCGTTATCCGCAAGGAACGCGGCGAACGCGGGCGGTTCGTCGGGCGCGTCGTACTCGTATTCCAGTTCGTAATCGACCGCGCCCGCGTATTCGTTTTTGTCGAGTTCGATAAAACTGCCGTCCGACAAACCGATTACGCTGCGCAAGGTTTGAACCTTGCCGACGTAACGGATATTGGGCCCCGGGGCGGCGTCCGTACGCGGCAGCGTGAAAAACGACAGCGGGACGCCCTCCGCTAAAAACTGCCGAAAATCCTTCTCGGAAATCGGCGCATCGTACTCGAAACGCGAATGGACGCTGCCGACCTTCATGTTTCCGGTTTTAAAGGTCATCTCATACGCGCCGCCTTTTTCGCGGACGCGCAGCGAAACACCCCCCGCCAACAACTCCGCGCCCGCCGTATCGAAGTAATAATTGGTTTGCGTATAACTTTTTTCGGCGGGGCTTCTGCATAAAATTTGAGCGTACTTATCCGCGTCGATTAACGTTTTAAATTCGCGTTCGCGGCGCATATATACAGTATACTATATTCAAGCAAAAAATGCAACCCACAGAATTGTAAGGGAGTGGACAAACCGCGTTGCTAACGGTCATTGCGAGGAGCGCGAAGCGCGACGCGGCAATCTCTACCAAACACGAAACGCGCCTTTTTATATAGAGATTGGCAACAATGGACGCTTATCGCTGTCCTCCTCGATATAAAATAACGCCGCCGATAATGCAACCGACCGCAAGAAGAAAAAACAGTATCAAAGCGAAGATTTCCAATTTTTCGATGTTTTTACCTTTCTTTTCCATAATCCGCGTTCGCAGGCCGAAAGACGCTGTAAAGACCCGCATAGCGTCCGCGCCCTATTTCGCAATAACTACCGACACAAAACGGCATTCAATTTTTCGCGCCGGCGCGCTGCCCCGCCAAATATCCCGTCGCCAGCGCGATATGAATATTGTACCCGCCCGTCAGCGCGTCCACGTCCAGCATCTCGCCCGCAAAATACAGGCCCGGGACAAGGCGGCTCTCCATCGTGGACGGATTCACTTCTTTCACGTCCACGCCGCCCGCCGTCACAATCCCTTCCCCTATCGGGCCGACGCCCGAAACCGTCAAGCGGAAATCCTTTAACAGAGCGGCCAACCCTTTGCGCTCATCCTTTGTGATTTGATTCAGCGGCTTGGCCTCGGGAATGCCCGACAGTTCGATCACGACGGGAATCAAACTTTTGGGCAGGAGTTCGTCCAAACTGTTCTTGAATTGCCGATTCGCCCCCGCGCCGAAATCGCGTAAAATCCGCGCGTCCAACTGTTCCGGCGAGAGCGCGGGCTTTAAATCGAGGGAAATTTGCAAGGGTTCCTTTGCCAAATCCATGCGGTTGATCCGGCTCGACGCGGACAGCGCGACCGGCCCGCTGACCCCGTTGTTTGTAAACAGCAGTTCCCCGAAGTCCTCGGCAAGGGTTTTTCCGCGCGCGTCTACGATCCGAAAACCGGTGTTTTTCAAGGAAAGGCCTTCGAGTTTCGGGACAAAAGCGTCGCGCGTCAAAATCGGCGCGAGCGCGGGGCGCGGCGAGATTATGTTGTGGCCGAATGCCGCCGCGAACCGATAACCGTCGCCCGTGCTGCCCGTCGCCGGATACGACAGCCCGCCGCAAGCGAGGATCAGTTTGCGGGCGCGAAAGGTTTCAGCGCCCGCTTTGCAGTCCGTAGTCCGCAGTCCCCCGTCTGTTTTGCAGTCCACAGTCCACAGTCCACAGTCCACAGTTGCGGTCTTGTTTTTTTTGCACTCCACGGTTGAGGTCTTGTCATTTAATTCTGCTTTTTGCATTCCGCATTGTGCATTATCATTTAATTGTGCATTGTGCATTGTGCATTGTGCATTGCCCGATAACTGTGGACTGTGGACTGTGCACTGTGCACTATCCTTTAACTGTGGACTGTGCACTGTGGACTGCGCATTGATTTGTGTGACTCGTCGGTTTAAACGCACCTCCGCGCCCGCGCGGTTCAAGGCGCGCAGCAGGGCGGCGGTCACGTCGGACGATTTGTCCGAAACCGGAAACACGCGCCGCCCCCGCTCGGTTTTCAGGGCAAGGCCGCGCTCTTTGAAAAAAGCCAGCGCAGCCGCGGGCGGGAACGAATAAAGGGCTTTATAAAGAAATTTTGGGTTGGCGACAACGTTCCGTAAAAATTCGGCCTCCGCGCAGTCGTTGGTGACGTTGCAGCGGCCTTTGCCGGTGATGTACAGTTTTTTACCGGCCTTTTCGTTGCGGTCGAGAATCAAGACGGACTTTGCGCCCGCCTCTTTTGCTGCGATCCCCGCCATCATGCCCGCGGGGCCCGCGCCGATTATGATGATGTCCGCTTCTTCGTTAAACATAAGAATAATTGAGAATGGAGAATTGAAAATTGAGAAGTTAAGGATAAAGCGTTCGCGCTAAAATGTTTCCGCTCATGGGCAAGAAACATAAAGCATAATAAAAGTTGCTTTTCGCGTCAGCATCCGACACTTCTCAATTCTCCATTCTCAATTCTCACTTCCCTTGTCCACCACTTCTCAATTCTCAATTCTCCCTTACAAATTTTTGATTTTCATCAAAAATTTGTAATCCGTCATGTCGTAAAACACCGGCGTCACCGTGACGTAGCCCTTTTTAATCCACTCGATATCGCAGTCGTCGGGGTTTCGGCCGTGAAAAACGGGCTTGCCGCGCAAACGGTACGCGCCCTCTTTTTCCGCG
>JAISFM010000046.1 GCA_031263605.1 Clostridiales bacterium
GCAGCGCGCGCAAAACGCGGTATCCGCGTTGTTTGCCCTAACGGGGGCGGCAGGAAAGCGCGGGACGCGCGCAACTGCATCTCGCCTTATCCTGTTGTCCTATTTTAATTAAAATACCCTGTTTTGCATCACTTTCAGGGCGTCAAAAATACACCCTTTTTTGCATATCCGGGGCGCGGACTCTGCTGATCCGCACCCCGTTCGCGTCTGTGCGCGGCTTCCCCCCTGCCTCCGCACGTGGCTATGTTGCCTTTTTAGGTTTGGCTTTGAACGCTCTTTTCTTGCGCATAAACCAAACGGCAACGAGGCAGTCAGCGGCTAAAATATGGGCGACGATTATGACGACCGTACACGCTGCGTTGACTGTGTACACGATCTCAAAACTGTATTTCGGTTGCGTTCCCCACCGCATCGATCAGCCCAATGCGGTATCTTCCTTCGCGGGTGAGCGCGTCCCCGAACGCAAAGCCAAACGCTTCGCCGTTGATGTTGGCTTCGGCTTGCTTGTTCGGGTTCTTTATTGTAACGCTCCCGCCCGTCCTGCCGCCGTTCCCCACGCCCGACAACGTTGCTTCGGGCTTAACGGCGTCGATATCGGATATTTTATCACTGCACAGCCGTCATCAAGCGTGTAAGAACAAAAGCCTTCCGGTATAAGGCTTTAATACGCCGGGGAAAGGAGCGGGAAATTCCGTAAGCGAGCCGTCCGAAGGATCGCCCCGCGCGGCGGACAAAAAACCGTCAGCGACCAATTCGCCCGTATAAGGCGACGCTCCCATATTGCACAAAAACACGGTCAAGCCGCCGCCGTCCCTGCGGACGTGCGCTAAAATATTCTTCTCGGCAATGTCTCCGCCCAAGACTGCGCCCGCGGGCAGAAGCCGGATAGAACGCGGGAACAAACCCGCGGCGCGCGCGAATTCATCCGCGCGGACAAACAAGAAATCCCCACGCGCGGCAAACGGCGCGAAACGGACGGCAAAATCCGCCCTCTCTCCCGTTTCCCGGGCGATTTCGGGCGACGCGCCCACCGCGACCACGCGTCCGCCCGCGCGCATGAACGCGCACAAGCGGCCGACGCTTTCCCCATTCATCACATGCGCGTACGGCAGTACCACGCATTCGTACCGTCGGTTCCGGACGCAAAGCCGTTTCCCCTTTACGGCGGCGCGGGCGATCTCGCCCTCGTCGATATAGTCAAAATCGATCTGCCGGTGCAGGAGTTCCCATGAAACCTGCGAAACCGCAGTTTGACATTCCAATGCCCGCGCGCTTTGATCGGCGCCTTCCGACCAAGTCGGCATCCTGCCGGGGCGGTATAACGTCCACAGGCTGTTTTCGGGGTAGAGCACGGCTGTCCGCGCATCGCGCGCCCCCGCGCGGAGAGCGGCCCCTATACGAGCCGTGTACTCGTTCAAGGCGCGCCATTCTTGCGGCTCATATGCCGAAACATGATGGTAAGAAGCGATATTGTTGACGCCCAACGCCAAATGCCAATTGATTTGAGCGCGTATCCACTCGATCGGCGGCAGTTTGTTTTGGCACGCCATGACGTGCTGCGATATTTCGGTGAACGCCTCGCCGTCGCCGTACAGATCGGCGACTGAGGAAACCAACCGCGCGATCGGCAGTATGGCCGGATACTCGGGGCGATCCAAAAGTTCGGCGGGATCGGTCTTTAATTGATCCACGCCCGGTATGTCGAAAAACTTCGCGCATCGGTACAGCGAGCCGTAGCAGGGAACATGCGCCAAGGCTTCCTCCTCGCACAGCATGTGGCCGGACGACTTCACGCCGTTTTCGCGGCACCACTCCCGGATAACGCCGAAATATCCTTCGGCGGTCAGATCCGCGACCAGATCCCAAAAATCGCAGCGGCGTTTCACGGCCGCCGCGCCGCCCTCCGCGAACAGGGCGTTCAGCGCCAAGCCTATGTCGTAACCGTAACGCTCTTCAAACGCAGGCGGCAGCGCGTCGCTCCAAGGTATCTTGCGATAGGAGCCGGCATCCATATTCCATCCGTTCAAGGCTGGCTCGTCGGTGAAAAAGCCTTTTACGTTGCGGCCGTTGAAGCCGGAACCCGCCGCCGCTTTGAATTTTTCGTGCGTAAGCCCGACGAACGCGCGCGCGGCGCGTTTGTCCATCATGTCTATCTGCCGCCGCGCTCCCCACAGGTTCGCGGCGGCGTGCGTGGAATCATAGGAGCGGCGCACAAGATAAGCGGCAAGCCGGAAACGCGGCTTCGGCGCGGATGACAAACCGCTTTCGCCGCCCTCGAGCCACGCCGTTTCCGCCGTGAAACGCAGAACGCCGCGACCGTCCGCGCCGCCGGTTATGTCCGCCGCCGCGCCGCCGTCCGAAATTGCGTAAGCCCGGAACAGTCTGCCGTCCGGCAATTCGATGCGGCATTCGGACTCGCATCCGCGCTCAAAACAGAGAAGTTCCAAAGCCTCGTATTCGGGATGTTTTTCCAACACCGCGCCGCCCGCAGTACCCGACGGATAGCCGTGCTCGTCGTACATCCACTGCTTCATGCCCATCCGCGCATAGGCCGCGAACCCTTCGGCGTACCTTTCCCACGCCGCCCCGTCGCGCGGATAGGCGTTGTTCCATTCGGGATTGGCCGCGACGCCCGCAAAGCCGCACTCCTCGTGTAGGGGCAGCAGTTCGCGCCATCGGCTTATATCGCCGTGGATGATCGGATAAACGCCGTACTCGCGGGGCGGGTTCAAAAACGCCTTGACGGCTACGTTCATTTTCATATTTTATATCCTTAATTTCCTTTGACCTATTTAAACAAGGTTTACATATGAACCTGTATTCGTATTTTCGAGGGTTTTTTGTAATGCCGTATCTGTCATTCGCAGACAGAATACATTTCAAACAGTTTGAAATCCTCGATCCGGATTTTGACGCGCCCTCCCGCGTACTCGAACGCCATCGGCCGCCCGTCGGAAATGCGCTTTACCGACGACGGTTTTTCCGCGCACCGAATATCCACGGTAAAGGAATGCTCCCTCAAACCGTCCGCCTCGCTTAAATCCACGCAGGAAAAAAGGAAACCGCCGCCGTCCTTGAAAATCGGGACGTCGATAAACTTCGGGGCGTCGGTTTTTAAAACGCGCTCGCTTTCGGGCAAAAGCAAGCCCAAAAACGCCGTAAAGATGCGCTTGTAGTTGACGCGCTCCTCGTTCTCGACGGGGATTCCCGACCATAAGATCGCGCCTTTGCCGTACCCTTTCATCATGACCGACGGGTAGCCCGTCAGTTTCCCCGGCGGGTCGGAATGGATAGACGCGAATTTATGCCCGCCCGGGGCGTATATCTTGCCGCCCGGGACTGTATACGGCAATGCTATATGCGCCAAAACTTCCGCCCCGCTTGCCTTTTCAAACAGCGGCTGTCGGTAATATGAGTGCACGGGGTATTTTTGGTTGAACTCCCCGAAAAGCCCCTCGTACTCCCGCGCGGGCGCGGCGTAGGTAACCGTTTCTTCGGTTACACCCAAATACTCCGCGCCGAAAAATTCACGGAAAATCTCCGCGTTGCCCAAACCGCTGAAATACAGTTTCCCGCCGTTCTTAACGTAATCGGTCAGGTTTTTGACCGCCTCCGCGCTCATCATGCCCATGTCCGGCGCGACTACGGCCTTGTACCCTTCAAGTTTGCCCGCCGCTACGCCGCAAGCGACGCGGCATTCCGCCAGCGTTTTCGCCGCGCGTACCGAACAACTTTGGTTGCCGTACCCCCGCGACTCGTCCCCGTGCTTGGCTTCCGCGTCGAAAACGACTCCGACGTCCGCGAGATATTCCCCCCGCCCCATGTACGGCTCGTAAACCGACTGCGAGGCGAACACCCTGCCTATTTTTTCGTAGACGCGCCCGTCCATCGAGCCATCGGGGTCGATCGCGTCGATCAGCATGGACGCGCCGTGATACGCCGCCGTCAGTAACACCTCTTGCGTCAGCATTTCCTCCGTCTTGGTGACCGTGTGTTGATAGAGGCGGTTGTTTACGCGGCAGGTCTGATACTCGAACGGGGGGTTATTCGTGAGCCCCATGTAATACTTGCACACAAAAATGTGGCTGTACAGGTCGCCGTACAAGTCGCCGCCTGTAAAATCGCATAGATCGCTTATCCGCTCCGTCTGCCCCGATACCCACCCCATCGATACCATCGCCGAACAGTTGTGCTGTACCGTCACGCCCGGCATGTCCTCCCGCGTTTTGTCCGTGATCAGTCGGGCAAATTCCGCGAGCCATAACTGCCGTTTTTGAACGAATAGTTTCCAACTCGCGTCGCCCCAATCCTCGGCGGGCATCTCGCCGCCGACCTCGTCCGCCCACCGTTTTTTGCACGCCGGGCAGCGGCAGACATGCTCCCAATAGGTCATGTCGTAAAACATTCCGTCGAGAGTGAAATATTCTGAAATCTCTTTTATTTGGGCAAGCGCGAACGCGCGGTATTCGGGGTTGTTCGGGCAGCATAGCCCGTACCGCGACCCTTCCTCGTACCACGATTTGCCGCCGTCCTTTATGATTCGCCATTCAGGGTGCAGGATCTCCGCCCACGTATTGAATATCAAACTGTAATAGCCCGTCACGCTCATGCCGCCCGCCCTGCACTTGTCAACGAGCCGCTTCACGGCGTCCCCGCGCCCCCGGAACGCGCCGTGCATAAGCCCCGAATCCGTCGGCCAATAACACAGCCCCACGTGCGACTGCAAATAGACCATAGCCGACCAGACCTTGGCCTTGACCAAATTCCCGTAATATTCGTCCGCCGAGAATTTAGACAAAAACTCGGGCGACCAATCGTCTATGTGCATATCCACTAAACTGCGCCTGTAATTATTCGCGTACCATTTCATTGTTTCGCCCTCTTACAGCCACCCGATCCTGCTTTTTCATGAACGCTTCCGGTTCGGGATTCTCCGAAAAACGATCATAACCGTTCAACGGTCATTCACAACAAGTCCAATGGCTCGGGCGAAACGGAGGCCAATTTTTTGCTCAATCCGAGAAACCTTTTGGGAACGTGCACCGTTTCGCAAAAGGTCGGATTCAGCGATTGGCAACTTATGAGCCGCCCGTCGGAACCGTAATCGAGGCAAAGCGCGTTAAAGCGGGCTTTGCCCATATCGAAGCCTTCGAGCCTCGCGGCGGGTATCGTCATGCGGATTCTGTACCCATCGCCGGTCCGTTCCGTATAAACCGAAAAAAACGGAGGCTCGACGCGCGGATTGATCCTTGGATCGTCCTTTTTCAAATGCGTCACCGAAAAGAAGCGCGCGCCGTTGGGGGCGGCCTCGAATTCATAGTAATCGTTTTGCCTGCCGTCGGGGCTTAACACGCCTACGGCGTCGCCGCGCCATAGATCCTCGTTATCGCCGCCGTAAGGGCAATAAATATCCCCGTCGGACACGCGGAACTCGAATAACAGGTTCCCGCCGTCCGCGCGGCAGGAGAACCGGCACGGCCGCGCCGGTTCCCCTCCGTCCGTGTTATCCTTGAATACGTAAGGGCGTTTCATCGCGCCGGCGTTATTCGAGCGGCGCGACATAGATCTGGTCGATATAAAACGCGTTGCCGGAAGCCTTCGTGCCGAAAAAGAGATGCGCCTCGCCCAACTGATCGCTGTCTTCCATGCCCGCAAAATAATCGGCTATGCTAATCGTAAATACCGTCCATTCATCGAGCGCGGGATCGGCAAAAGCACCGGCGCTGCCGCTTCCCGCCCCCCAATTCAGGTATTTCGAGCCGTCAACATACATACGGACATAAAGCGCGCTGTCTTTCAACTCCCCGTACGTATAGCCCGCAAGCGACAATATGAACCAATAGTTAAAATTATTGCCGTCCGCGCTCGAACCGAACGCCATCACGCCCGCATGTCCCTCGTATTCGGCCAGCCAATTTCGGTTGGGCGTCCCGCTGCCCATATTCGTGTTGTACCACAGATCGACGTCGGACGAAAAATCCCGCGCCATCACCGCCCCCGAGGGCGTCGCGATTTCGGGTATCGTGAACACCGCCGTGAACGTTACGTCGCCGTATACCTTGTATACGTTCGCGCTAATTTCCTCCGCGTCGCCGTCAACCGTCCAAGATGAAAAAACCTTGCCCTCGGGAGGCGTACCCGGGGTCAGCGTCACCGTGTCGCCCCATTTTAGGCCGCTCGGCGGGCTTGCCGTACCGTTGTTGACACCGACCGTCGCCGATTCCAATTCGGCCAAATAAATCTGGTCGATATAGAACGCGTCGCCGGAAGCCTTCGTGCCGAAAAAGAAATGCACCTCGCCCAAAGCGTCGCTGTCGTCCATGCCCGCAAAATAATCGGCGATACGGATTTTTTCTACCGTCCATTCATCGAGCGCGGGAGCGGCAAATGCGCCTACAATGTTGCGGCCGTCTCCCCAATTCAGGTATTTCGAGCCGTCTACATACATGCGGACGTACAGCGCGCTGTCCTTCAACTCCCCGTACGTATAGTCCGCAAGCGACAGTATTAACCAATAGTTAAAATTATTGCCGTCCGCGGTCGAACCGAACGCCATTACTCCGGCATGATTGTTGTATTCGGCCAGCCAATTTTGGTTGTGCGTCGCGCTGCCCAAAACCGTATTCTTCCACAAATCGACGTCGGACGAAAAGTCCCGCAACATCGTCGCCCCCGCGGGTATGCTTAATTCAGGACGGACGAATACCGCCGTGAACGTTGCGTCGCCGTACACTTTGTACATGTTCGCGCCGACTTCCTCCGCGTCGCCGTCAACCGCCCAACCCGAAAAGATTTTGCCCTCGGGAATCGCGTCGCGCGTCAATGTTACCGTGTCGCCCCATTTCAAACCGCTCGACGGGCTCGCCGTGCCGCCCTCGACGCCGACGTTTACCTCCTGCCTGCGCGTCGTGTAGATTTTGTCGATATAGAAGGCGAGCGCGCCGTCCTCGCCGCCCGTAGTCCCGAAATACATCTTCATATCGTCGCCGTAATCCCACGCGTTTTTGGACAGAATATCGCTTATCCGCACGCTCATCGTCACCCATCGGTCAAGCGGAATCGCGGGCAGGTCGAACATAGTGTTCAGGCCGACGCCGATTCCCCAATTCAAGAAACCCGACGTGGCGTAAACGTCTATGTTGATCAGCGTCTCGGACGCGCTTGGGACCTCCTCGTAAAACTCCCTGCGGATAACGTGCCAAAAATTCCAACTCCTGCCAAGTTCGTCGTCGGTCGGGCCTTTATGGCCGAACGCCATGACGCCGCTCCGCCCCTCGTGTTCCGCGAGCCACAACCGCTGCGGGTTGACCGAGCCGGTGTCCGTGACGGTAGGGTACATAATATCGGTATTCGTAATGTCCGTATCGAACGAGCGCGCGGTCTGCGGGGTCCATGCCGGGCGAACCGTTATCCTGTAATCCCTGTCTACGGCGTTGCCGGATTTGTCCTTCACCTTGATTCGCAGGGTGTAATAATCGGCTCCCGATTCGACCGCCGCGCTTTCGCCTATGCCCGTAGCGACGGGCGTTCCCGTCGGATCGCCCTTGTATAGGGCGGCCTGCGTATAGGACTCGTCCACGCCCGCCTTATCCTCCGCGATAAAGGCGGGTATGGCGTACCCGTCGCCCACAAACGCGAAGTTCTGAAAGTTCGAGAACCTTACGGTGGGCGCCTGCGTGTCGGCGCAGGTGATCGTGACCGTCAGCGTGACCCGGCCGTCCTCCGCCGAATACACGGCGGTATGGACTCCGATCTCCGGGTAAAATACGCCGTAACTCACCGAAACCTCCGCGCCCGCGGAATCGGTCACCTTGACGGCGACGTCCATGCCCTCGTCAACCGCGCCGTCCTTGTCCGTGTAGACGGGCTCGGGCATCGTGAACCTGTCGCCGTACTCGACGGAGTACTCCGTCTGTTCCAATGTCAGCGTCCCTGTTTTCGCCTTGCCGCCGCACGCGCCGGCGACGATACCTGCCGCCATGACGATTGCCAACAAGATTGCAATGCGTTTTCTGTTCATTTTCTTTGTTGCTCCCTTTTATTCTTTATTTTGACTTTATGTGAAAACGGTTTTTTACGGCAAAAACCGTCGTTAACCCTGTCACCACAGCCCAGCGATATAGTTGCCCCATTGGTTTGTATAGTACACGACGTCGTCGTCGTAAATACTCTGCGCGGTAGCGGAGCCGCCGAACAAATTGACCGACCACGCGTTATAGTACCTGGTATAGAACAGGCTGTTGCGCCGAAGCGCCAGAGGATATACGGATAAATACTCGGCTCCGTCCATCACGCCGTAAACGCTCTGTACAAAGGGCGAGAACGAGGACGAATCCTGCGGCACGTAGCCGTAGGGCAGCAGCAGGCCGTTCAACGAGTTAGCGTAGATCCGCCCCGCCGCATCGGACGCGAGGAACACAAGGAACGCCTTTGCCGCGTCCTTATTCGGGCACCAATTCGTAATTCCCGCCTGATGCCCGGTGCCGTTCTCGCTGACAAGGGAGCGCGCGCGTTTCACCCTGTCGAAATCGCCCTGCGTCACCGAGTACCCCTCTCCCGAAAGCGCGCCCGAACCGGCGTCAATCGCCTTGATCAGGGCGGACAGTTCCGCGTCGCTTTCTACCGAGGGGCATTTCTCCCGAACCGCCGACAAAATCGGCATCTTCATAAAGCGTATATCCTGCGGGTTGCCCGCCGCCGCCTGCTCGATCAGCAAATGCCCGATCTCGCTCGACAGCCAACTTCCGTTGGGGCAGAAAGCCACCGTCTTGTTATCCACGAAACCGCCGTACCCCAGCCCCGCGAACGCCGCCTGCATCTCGGCGAAACTCATCGAGTTCGAATAGGCGTGCGCATAGCCGTTAGAGTTTTTTAACAGCGTTTCGAGAACCTGTAACGCCTTCAATTTCCCGGGCTGCGCCAAACTCTGCCCGGCGTCGGCGTTTTTCCATTCGGAGCCGTCGAAATACCTGCCTTGAAAGTAACCGGCGTAAGCCTCGGGGTCGTACTGCGCCCACAGCGGCCTCCACATGTATTCCATATAACTGTCGCCGCCCGAGAAAGCCAGCGCGTAGTGGCCCGCGTTTTTGATTCGCCCCGCGAAGGCGATAAACTCGTCCGTCGTGCGCGGCAACTCATAGCCGCCGGGGAACAGTTTCGCGAGCGTCGTAAGGTTGACCGTCATGCCCGTCACGCCGTGCGCCCACGGCATCGCCGTCCACTCCCCTTTGTAATACAGGGATTCCTTGTATTCGGGGAAAATTTTCTCCTCGACCGTCTTGTCCTCTCCGGCGGGCTTCATCGCGTACACGTCGTTCAAGCCGATAAACGAGCCTTTATCCACAAACCCGTACAGGTCGCACGTCGCCATGAATATATCGATGCCGCCAAGCCCGCCGTCTATCTGCTCGGCTACTCCCCACGGCAGAACGGTGGTCTTGATCTCGATCTTCACGTTCTTGTTGGTGTTTTGGTATACGTCGCGCAGGCCGTACAGCCAATCCAAACCGAACCCCGCGTTGAACGCCGTAATATTCAACGTCACGTTCGCGCCCTGTTTCCCCTTGTCAACCGGTCCCGTGAAACACCCGCTCCCGGCCAGCGCAAGCGCGCAGGCCAGCCCGAACCACAGCCTCTTAAACCTTGCCTTTGTTTCCATTGTCTTGTCCTCCTTTTTTTTAGAAAATATTTTTCCTTGCGGACGGTTTACGCGAAACCGAAAGGCGCGTTTTCATTTCGCGTAAACGCCTACGCTTACCCCTTTAACCCGCCGGAGAGGTTGATCTCCATCATGTATTTCTGCCCGAACGCGAATATGGCCAGCATCGGCGCGGCGCACATCAAACAGCCCGCGAACAACAGGGGAGTGTCCAACGTGCGCGCGTTCTCTATTTGGTAAACGTACAGCCCGCTCGCCATGTTCTGGTACGACGGCAGGAACAATATCGGCGTGGTGTAGTCGTTCCATACCCCGATCAGGCTTGTGATGGACAGCGCGACGATGATCGGCACGATCTGCGGCAGCATGACCGTCAAAAAGGTCCGAAAATGCCCCGCGCCGTCGATATAGGCCGCCTCGGCAAATTCCCACGGCACGTTGCGGAACGCCGTTCGGTATATAATCAGCCCACCGCCCATGCCGCTCACGCTGGTCAGCAGGAAAAGCGGCGAGTCGTAAAGCCCCAGCCCCAGCACGATCCGCATCAAACTGGGCAGGGAACCCAAAATAGGCACCATCATGACGAAAATATTGACCACGTTGATGACCTTTGCGCCGGGGAATTTGAAGCGCGCCATCACATAGGCAAAGCATACCGTAGACGCGGTACTGACTACGATCACGCCGCAACTGTACCACAGCGCGTTAAAGATCATCGTCGGCACGCCCTTGCCGCCCGCCCGCAGCGTGCGCCACGCCTTCGCGTAGTTTGAAAACAGCCAATGGCGTGGCAGCCCGACCTTATCCCCTATAAATTCGACCGAGCCTTTCAGCGAGGATAAAAACGCCCACAGCATCAGCAGGATATAGGACGCGCAAACCGCGGCCATCGCGACGAACACAACCGTTTTGCCGACCGAAAACTTTTTTTGTATCATGTCAGTATTCCACCTCCGAATGCGCCTTGTTCATCAACTTCCAAACGAGAAACACGATAGGCAGGCCCAAGACGGTAAACGCCAGCCCCACGGCGGCGGGATAGTTGTACATCGCGTTGTCCTTTGTCCGCAGGAATATCCAGAACGAGATCGTAAACGTGTCGTACGCGCCGTTGGTAAACAGCAGGATCGGCCCGCTTGCGGTAAAGATACCCGTCAAACTCAAAATGACGATGGTCGAGAGCGTGCTCCACGCCATGGGCGTGATGACGAACCAAAGTTCTTGGAACGCGTTCGCGCCGTCTAATTTTGCCGATTCGATCACGCTTTCGGGCAAGCGGTTGAACGTGCCCATGAAGATCAGCAGGTTGCCCGTAAACCCGAACCAAAAACTGTAAAACAGGATCACCCAGATCGACGAGCCGTCCCTGTGCAGATAGTCCGTCAGGGGATTGCCCGTAATTTTGTAGATCACCCAACTGATCGGCCCGGCGGGCGACACTAAATTGGTGAAAAGCGTGACGATGACGATGCCCGACACGATGCTCGGCACAAAGAGTATGACGCGGAAAACTTTCGCGCCCGGCAGTTTCTTATAAAAGAAGTACGCCAATAGGTAAACGACGACGGGCATTACCACCGTACCCAGCGCGAAGAAGTACAGCGTATTCCGCAGGGCGGGCAGGATTTCGGACGCACCCGACGCGACGTCCCCCCACAGCCTTTGGAAATTGACAAACGATAATTCGCCCGTATTTTGGTCGGCGAACGCCATCAGGATGGCGTTGATGTTGACCATAACGTACCACACGGCAAAACCGGCCATCGCGGGCAGCGCCATGAAAAAAATAAACGGGTATTTCCATTTGCGCAGGCCCTTGGGCATATCGTTGTACCGCTCCATATACCGGGCGAACCAACTCTTTTTTTTCAACGCTTTTGCTTTTCGCATACTCCTCACCCCGCTATCGGTATGATAAAACGCCCCTCGCCCGGCGCTAAAACCGCCTCGTACACGCCGTCCGACGCAGCCGCGCCCGCCGCCAAATCGACTACGCTCGGGTTCCCGTTTGCATAAACCACCGCCTTTTTGGCCTGCTTGAACGTGATTCTGACGGTATTGCCCCTGTTGTCGTGGGGATCGGCGAAATTGACGAGCATAAAGCCCTCGTAGCCGTCCTTATCGGTAAACACGCCCGTTATAGCGTCCTCGGTTGCCTCTATGCGCCTGATACGGCCGTGGGACGGAAGCGAGTATTCGGCCTTATCGAAGCACGCGCCCGCGCTTGTCCGCGCGTCCGAGCCTTTCGTCGTCATCACGCCCTGCCAATCGAACGACAGGAATACGTGCTCGAAAGCGCGAAGTTCGCGGTTGACCTTTTGCGCCGAATACCA
>JAISFM010000097.1 GCA_031263605.1 Clostridiales bacterium
GCGGGCGGCGCGAATAAAAAAAAGACGGGCAAGGTATTAGAGGTTTTCCCCGCCGACAACACGGTCGTGGTCGAGGACGTCAATATTTTGACGCGCCATAAAAAGGCGAAGAGCGCGCAAGATCAGGGCGGCCGAATCAAATTGCCCGGCCCGATTAACGCGAGCAACGTCGTGGTGATATGCCCCGCTTGCAATCAGCCCACGCGGATCGCCTATCAGGTGACCGAGGACGCGGGCAAAAAGAACAAGGTGCGCGTTTGCAAGAAATGCGCCGCCGTTATCGACGCCAAGGTCGAAAGCGTAAAGGCCAAGAAAGAGCGCAAGGAAAAGGAAAGGGCGGCCCGCAAGGAAAAGAAAGAAAAGAAAACCAAGGCCGGCAAAGCGGACAAGGCCGAAAAGGCCGCGGAGGCCGCCGACAAAGCGGACAAGACGGAAAAGGTCGAAAAGACGGTCAAGGCCGAAAAAGAGGTCAAGACCGAAACGGTCGAAAAAGCGGCCAAAGCCGAAAAGGTTGCAACGGTCGAAAAGGCGGCCAAGACCGAGAAAGCCGAAACGGCCGAGAAAGCGGCCAAGACCGAAACGGCCGAAAAAGAGGTCAAGGCCGCGGAACCCGCCGAACGGCAAGAGACGGTATAATACCGCGCGTAATGTTTCCTAAAAATCGATGAAAATATGGCCGAAGGAGGCCATGTGTATAAAAATGGACGACAAAAAAAACGAAAAGAAACAAGATAAGCCCGCCGCGAAGGACGGCGGCAAGGCCAAAGCGGCGAAAGACGGCGGCAAGATAAAGGCCGAAAAGAGCGGGCCGGTGGTCAAATCCGACCGCAAGCCGCGCTTGAAACTGACATACGCCGCCGAAGTGCTGCCCGCGCTGGTCAAGAAGTTCAACTTCCGCAACGTCAACGAAGCGCCCGGGCTTGAAAAAATCGTGCTGAACATGCGCCTCGGCGACATCAAGGACAACACCAAGAGCATGAACCTCGCGGTAGAGGAGTTGCGTATCATCAGCGGCCAAAAGCCCGTTATGACCAAGGCCAAGCATTCGTTGTCCAACTGGAAGATCCGCGAGGGGATGCCGATCGGCACGAAGGTCACGCTGCGCGGCGACCGGATGTACGACTTTTTCGACAAACTGGTCAACGTCGGCTTGCCCCGCGTGCGCGACTTCAAGGGCGTGCCGGGCAAGTCCTTCGACGGGCGCGGCAACTATTCGCTGGGCATAAAGGAACAGTTGATTTTCCCCGAGATCACTTACGATCAAGTGGAAAAGGTTCGCGGTTTCGACATTTGCATTACGACGAGCGCGCTCACGGACGAACACGCGAAGGAATTGCTGCGCCTGCTCGGTATGCCTTTCAAGAATTGAGAATGGAGAATTGAGAATGGAGAATTGAGAATTGAGAAGTACGGATTGTATTCCGATTTTCGGCTCTTAATCGGTGAGGAGTAAATAAATGGCTAAAACGGCTCTTAAAATGAAGCAAAAGAAAGCCCCGAAATTCAGTACGCGGGGGTATACCCGCTGTACGATTTGCGGGCGGCCCCACGCGGTGCTGCGCAAGTACGGCATTTGCCGGATTTGCTTCCGCGAGTTAGCGTACAAGGGGCAGATACCGGGCGTACGGAAAGCGTCGTGGTGAAAGTACGGCGGATGCGCGTCGCAACCGCGTCAAACGAAATTTTTCTTGGGAGCGGTACCAAGGCGTACAGCCCCCGTCGAAATTTCGCTTTCCCCGCCTTGCCCGCGTCTGCGCCGTAATGCGGATACGGCGCTCATAAAGCGGCAAAATACACCGTCGAAATTCCGTGTCCGCGCTATCCGGACGGAGATAGAAAACAAAACGAACGGACAATTTATTGAAACATGCGACGGTTACAGGAGGTAACAGAATGATAACCACAGATCCGATCGCGGATTTATTGACCAGAATACGCAACGGCATGACGGCGCGGCACGACAGCGTGTTGGTGCCGCTGTCGCGCGAAAAAAAGGCGATTGCCGACATATTGGTCGAGGAAGGATATGTCAGGAGCGCGGACGTCGTGGACGACGCGGGGCACCCGAACATCAACGTCGTGTTTAAATACGCCGGAAAGAAAGCGCGCGTGCTGAACGATTTGCGCCGCATTTCCAAGCCCGGCCTCCGCGTTTATTGCAGCGCGGACAAAATCCCCAAGGTGCTGAACGGCCTCGGGATAGCGATTATATCCACGAACAAGGGCATCATGACCGACAAAAAGGCGCGGCTCGCGAACGTGGGCGGAGAGGTGCTGGCCTACGTTTGGTAGATAGTATTGGAACGGAAGATGTAAGACGGCCGGATTTCATTCAAAGCGATTTGAACGGTAACCGAATGTCTTCCGTCTTCCCTATAACAGGGCGTGTTGAGCGGGGCGCGGAAAGATTTTTGCGCGGATACGGGCAAAGCGGTCGCGGCGGTGGCGGCGGGGCGTTTTGCCAACATATACGTGAAAAGACCCGTTCGCGCCGCCGTTGCGGAGTTTGTCAACACGCCCAACAGGGAGATAACATGTCAAGAATAGGTAAACAACCCATAGAGATCCCCGCGGGCGTGACCGTCGCCGTCAAAGGCAATGTCGTCAACGTCAAAGGCCCGCTCGGGGAATTGAACCGCACGATAGAGAGCCGGTCTATTACGGTCAGGAACGAGAACGGCAAGGTTTTAGTCGAGCGCACCGCGGACACAAAGGAAGCGGCGGCGCGGCACGGGCTTTACCGCGCGCTGATCGCCAACAACGTGAAGGGCGTAAAAGACGGTTTCGTCAAGACCTTGATCGTCAGCGGCGTCGGCTATAAATGCGCGGTCGCGGGTCAAAAATTGACGATGAACATCGGCTTTTCCCACCCCGTGGAGCACGTCGCGCCGACGGGCGTCAAAATCGAGTGCGTCACGCCGACCGAAATCAAGGTGTCGGGCATCGACCGCGAGTTGGTCGGCCATGTCGCCGCCAACATCAAAGCGTCTAAACCGATCGAGCCGTACCACGGCTACGGCATTCGGTATTCGACCGATGTGTGGATTCAGAAGGAAGGCAAAACAGCAAGCAAGTAATTCACAATTCACAATTTCGGTCATATTAATCCTTAATTGTGCATTGTGCATTGCGCATTGCCAAGGAGTGAGTTATGTTTATTAAACCGGATAAAAACGCCGAAAGGCAAAAACGCCATAAACGGATAAGGCTGGCCATGAAAGGCACGGCGGAGATTCCGCGCATGAACGTTTACCGCAGCCTTTCCAATATTTATGTGCAGATCATAGACGACGCGCGCGGGGTGACGCTTGCGTCCGCGTCCACGCTTGAAAAGGCGGTGGCGGCGGATGTCAAGGGCAAGACAAAGAAAGAGGCCGCGCGGTTTATCGGTCAACGCGCCGCGAAAAAGGCCCTCGAGCAGGGGGTTGGAACGGTCGTATTCGATCGCGGCGGGTATTTATATACCGGAAGAGTTAAGGAATTGGCCGACGGCGCAAGAGAAGCCGGGCTGAAATTTTAGGAGGTATACACTAAAAGATCATGGCAAGACGTGACGATTTCAAAAGGAACGAGGAAAAGGACGAATTAGAGCGCAAACTCGTCGCCGTCAACCGGGTAACGAAGGTTGTCAAAGGCGGGCGCAATATGCGATTTTCGGCCCTTGTCGTCGTAGGCGACAAAAAGGGCAAGGTGGGCATCGGCACAGGGAAAGCGAACGAGGTTCCCGAGGCGATAGAAAAAGCGGTGTCCAGCGCAAAGAAGCATATGGTACAGATCGCGCTGCAAGGCACGACGATTCCGCACGAAACGCACGGCACGTTCGGGAAAGGGCATGTATTGATGCGCCCCGCCCCGGAAGGCACGGGCGTAATCGCGGGCGGTAGCGTCCGCGCCGTCGTCGAGCTTGCCGGGATAAAGGACATAACCACCAAATCTTTCGGGTCGAGCAACCCGGCGAACTGCGTAAAAGCGGTCATGGAAGGCTTGAAGGGTTTAAAAAGCCCCGAACAGGTGGCGGCGTTGCGCGGCAAGGCCGTCGAGGACTTATAAGCGGGAACTATACGTTGCTATTTACAGTTGCTGTTTACAATTTACAATTGACAATTGACAAATTGTTGTAAATAGCAATTCGCGATTGTAAATCACAAAGAGGTAAAAAAGTGGAACAGCAAGGCAAGAAAATCAAATTGACGTTGACGCGCAGTATCAGCGGCCGCTTAAAAAAGCAGGAACGCACCGTGCAGGCGTTGGGCTTGAAAAAGATCGGCGAGAGCAAAATTTTCACCGACGGCGCGGCGATACGCGGCATGATCAATGTGGTCAGCCACATGGTGACGGTCGAGGCGGCGGAATAAGGCCGCAGACACGCCGCAAAGAAAACAGCCACGACTCCAAGCGGAAAAATCGGACAGAGTACTCCTATAAAGATAGATGTTAGTATCGGCGTCCCCGCCGCAAGCGGCGGGGGCGGCAAAGCGGCAAGGCAAACGGAGAATATAGAAAAATGAAACTACACGATTTAAGCCCTGCGGCCGGCGCGCGCCGCGTCAAAAAACGCCTTGGGCGCGGCCTCGGGTCGGGCTTGGGCAAAACGAGCGGCCGGGGGCATAAAGGCCAAAACTCGCGCAGCGGCGGCGGGGTTCGCCCCGGGTTCGAGGGCGGCCAGATGCCGCTCACGCGCATACTGCCGAAGTTCGGTTTTACGAATAACTTCCGCAAGGAATATTCGATTGTCAACCTCGGCGATTTAGAGGCGTTCGAGGCGGGCGCGACGGTGGACGCGGCGGTTCTCGCTGAAAAGGGGATTTTGCGCAAAATCGCGCCGTACGGGTTGAAAGTGCTCGGCGACGGGACTTTGACAAAGGCCCTGACGGTGAAAGCCGCTAAGTTTTCCAAATCGGCGGAGGCGGCGATAACGAATTTAGGCGGCAAGGCGGAGAAAATTTAATCAAACGGACATTTGCAAATTGCGGTTGCCGTTTTGATCGGCCGGGCGCATAAAGGGCTTGCCATTCCGGCCAAGGCGGGCAAAACCCCGGCCGAAATTTGGCCATTGTAAATTGTAAATTATACTTTGCAATTGCAAATTGCGAGGTATACGCAATCGAAGGAAGTATAAACGGGAATGTTTACAACGTTAAAAAACGCTTTTAAGGCTAAGGACGTGCGTACGAAGATCCTCATTACTTTGGGGATTCTTTTGCTGTACCGCGTGGGCTGTTGGCTACCGTTGCCGGGGCTTAACCCGACGTTTTATCAGGGCGACTTCGACATGAACAACGGGTCTTTCCTGTCCTTGATTTCGGCGATCGGCGGCAACGCGTTAAAGAACGGCGCGTTTTTGGCTCTCGGCGTATCCCCTTATATCAACGCGTCGATTATCATACAGTTGTTGACGATCGCGTTGCCGCCGCTTGAAAGGCTGTCGAAGCAGGGCGACGACGGGCGCAAAAAGATCGCGCAGATTACTCGGTATATAACGCTGATTTTGGGCGCGGCGCAGTGCGTGGGCATCATAATCAGTTGGGCGAACTCCGACGCGATACAGCCCGGCTACGCGTTCGGCGGGCCGGTGTGGGTCACGGGCTTGGTTATCGGCGTGTTCATGCTGGCGGGTACGACGTTCACGATGTGGCTGGGCGAAAAG
>JAISFM010000133.1 GCA_031263605.1 Clostridiales bacterium
GTAATCCGACCAATACCCCGTCGTTTCCGCTCTCCCGCCGGGGCGATATTTGAAACCCTTGCTTTTTTTATATTCGGCGATATTCTTTATGTTCATGTCGTTTAAATATCTGCCCAGCCTGTTAACGCTTTTCCCCTCCGTAAACATTTTATAAATTAGCCTGACGGTTTGGGCGGCCTCTTCGTCTATGATAAGTTTATGGCGGTCGTTGGGATCTTTAATATAGCCGTAGGGGGCAAAGGAACCTATAAATTGCCCTTGTTTGCGTTTGACCGTCAATGAACTTCTCACTTTTACGGATATGTCGCGGCAAAACTCGTCATTCATGACGTTTTTAAACGGAATCATGACGCTGTTCATCGACGAAGGATTTTCAAAACTATCCACATTGTCGTTGACGGAAACAAAACGGGTTTTTAAAAGGGGAAAAACCGTTTCTAAATACTTTCCCGTTTCAATGTAATTACGGCCGAAACGCGACAAATCCTTTACGATGATACAGTTCACCCTGCGGGCCGCTACCGCTTCCATCATCTTTTGAAACAACGGCCTGTCAAAATTCGTCCCCGTATAGCCGTCGTCAATATAAATACCGTATATCTTGATTTCGAGGTGGCGAACGGTGAAATCCGATAACGCATGTTGAGCGGTGTCTACCGAAGGATATTTACTTGTTCTTGCCATTTTATGCCTCCAAAATTTATTGGGCGACATACCATGACACGTTTAATACATAAATATTATAGTATATTGTCCAATAATTATCAAGCGTTTTACCCTATATTTTCAAGCGCTTTTAATAAACATTCTTGCAAAGAGGGCGCTCGTGAGGAAAATATTACCTTAACCGGCGTTCGCCCTACTTTAAACAGATACGGATTCTCCGTTTTTTCGAGATAATCTTTGATTCTGTCCGCAACACATTTATTTGTATCCACTTGGATATCGGCAATATCGAGCAACCGTTCGATCGGATAATCGCCTATTTCCATCTTTTTATGCTTTTCCAACTCGTTTTTCGTAAACATGCTTCAATCTTTCCCCTTATTTGCGCATTTCATAAGTCGAATATGAAATAATTTAAACCCGTCTTAATTTTTTTTGTATATTCCGACATGATTCCCCTCTTGTTTTTAGCCCCCGTTTTGGGGCGGTTTTCATCGATTCTTTTGATTGTGCGCACGGGACAAACGGGGCCGATATAAATGCCGAACCGCCGCTCCCGCGCCTTAAACGCCCTGTTTTTTATAAACAATACCCCCGTTGATTCGTTCTTTGCCGTTTCCCGCGCGGAACGACGGTAGATAAGGCCTCGCCGATCAGTTGCCTGCCGTAAGTGCCGTTTCCCGCTCGCCGTGTTAAGAAATAAAAATTGCCAGGCGTTCTGCGTTGCGGGCAACCCTTGTTCAACTTGTCAGAACCTTAAAAATCCAATTACATACAGTCGTCGGATTCCTTTTCCTTCGGCTTAAATTCCGGCAAGCCCTCCGTAACCGCTCCGCCCGAATAGCCCGAAAACATTTTGTTCCACCACTCCATACTGCGTAACTCGCATTCCATAATAACTCGCACTCCATAAGGAGTTTAGCCATGCTTTCCGTCTTGCTCTCCGGACGGGCGCTGCGCGACATCTTTGTACCGTAGTGTTTTAATCCCGCGTAATAGCGGCCCCGCTCGGCGTACCGTATATCGACGGGCAGCAAGCCGATACGGATCAGTTCGTGCGTTAAAAGCAATCGACCCGTCCTGCCGTTGCCGTCTTGGAACGGGTGGATGCGTTCGAATGCGCAATGGTGTTCCGCTATCTTGTTAAATACCGCTTCCCAATCAACCCGTTCCCTTTGAACCGCGCGCGCCGTTTCCTGTATATCGGCGTTGAAAGTCCCGACGTAACCGCTCATGAGTTCCGGCACCCGCCGAAAAGACGGCGGCTCATACGCCGGCTTCTCGCGCGCCATATCGCCGACCACAACGTCGACGTCCCTATACCATCCAGCGTAATCCGCGCCGTAGGCAACCTGCCCGTGTTACATATTCTTCCGTGACCGGGGATTGCCCCTTTAACGCCTTATACACGAACCAATACCCGCGGCTGTAATTTTGAATCTCGTTATGCTCCGCGAGGGAATGACAGGCCGAAACGACGCCTTCCCTAAGCAGCAAATATGTTTCGTCATAGGTAAAGGTATTCCCTTCGATGGCCGTCGAGTTGTGGCAAGCCGCTATAGAAAAATCGTCGTAATACCTCCTTACGGTACTTTCGCGGATCGGCCTCATGCCGCGCATGAGGCCGTAATTCACGTCAATTTTAGAAACAATTTCATCAATGCCCATACAGCGCCGCCCCCTCGTTGGAAATATTCTTCTCTACTGTGTTATATTGCTTGCGCCCGTCAAACCTGCTCTTGCAGTCCGCCAAAATATTCGCCGGCGTCTTGCGATCCCAATGAATCAACGTTTTCCGCGCCCTTTGCGCCGCTTCCAACGGGCGCAAGACGCCGTCGGGAATGACTACGAAAAAATCGCAGCCGCCGCCCCCGTTCGGCGTACCGTAGGCATAGGAACCGAATTTGATCGTTTCCGTAATATCCGCTATTTCTTGATTCAAGGCCATCGTTCCGTACTTCCTTTTGCCGCGCGGCCGCTCGCATTTCGGCGTTATGATTTCCTCGCCCTATATACAGTATACCCTATTTCCCGTTTCCAGTCAAGTTTGTCCGCTTATTATTTGCGGGCAATCAATATTCCCATGTCCACCTTTTACCCGCGCAACGGCCGGAAAAGCGACTGGCTCACTCCGAAGCAAAAACGCGCCGAGTTGTTGAAACTCGACTACGGTACAACAGCGTGATTTAATTGAATTTGGATTTCTGTTTAAGCCGTCACAGTGCGGCTGTTTTGCCATGCGAAATATCCCTTTAATTCCGTTTGCCCGTTTGTTTCCACCCTTGCAAGGGTGGAAACAAACGGGCAAACGGCCCGGTGTCGCCGTTCTGCTGTTACTTTCAACCTGTTCGTAACGCAACCGTAACAATTCTAATCTTATCCCCCGAAAATCTACTGCCAAACGTTTGACAAACCAACAAACCGATACAAAGTTTTTAATTTAAACAATAATTTGGAAAGCGGCTTGAAGGCGAATAGTACGATTAGGAAATTGGACACGATGTGAAGCGCAAAAAACAGAACGCCCGGTACATAACTTGCTATGAAAGGCGCGCCCGCTATAATCGAATACGATAAAGTCGTAACTATGCCGAATAGGAACGAACAGCCCGCCGCCGCAAACGCATTTGCAATCGCGCTCCGGACTTGTTTTGCGATAGGCTCGGCCGCGCTCTTCCCCGCCCCGCCGTCGGCAACCGCCGGGTTTTTGCGTTTGCTCCCGACGGCATTGACCAACCATGCGGCAGGGCACAAAATAAACGGCCAATAAATGAAATACGCGACCGTCACCGCAAAACTGAACGGATACAAAAGCATGTCCATCAGGCAGAACACAACGGCTGTCACAATCCCGCGCCAAAGCCCCAACGCAAAGGTAAAGGTCATGAGCAAAATCGTCACAACCTCTACGTTGGGGATCCATTGAAGAGCATATTTGCCGCCCACAACCATGGCCGAAAGAACCGCGATCAGGGCAACATTTTTGGAGGCGGACACCGCCCGCGCCTTTGCCCTGTCGGGATCCGGCAGGGCGGCGTCCTGTGTGAGGTCGTCTTTCATGACATAGGCGGATTCTCGCGCAGGAATACGGTCATGCCGTTATTTAATTCGACCGTGGTCACGTCGTAAACCTCGCTCCCACCCTCATAATTCTCATCAGGGAAATACTCATCTTTCCACGCCATCCCCGTCCCTGTATAGACCTGCCAGAAAAATCCCTCTTTTTTGCCGTCGTTGACGGTGTTGACAAAGCCTGCGCCATATTCCGGGTGATCGGGATTGCCGCATTCTACACTGATACCGTCCTTGGTTTCGGCATTCAGTTCGTCGAAAAGCCCTCCGATCGTTTGCGCCCCGCTGATCGCGCGGTAAACCGCCGTACCTTCGTCGCGAATCACGACGACCAAAACGCCTTTCTTGCCCGATGCGGCGGCCGGCGCGGGAATATCGACCGCATTCATTTCGGATACCTTGTTAATCAAAAAGGTATAAACCGATCCGTCTTTCAAATTCAGCGATTTTACGCCGTAATCGGATTTTTTGCCGTCCTCGAACAGCATCCAAAATTCCGAACTAGACGGGTTTATGTCATAGAACGACTTGACAAAACCCGTTGTGTCAATGTTCACGACCAAACCCTCGTTGTCCTTTAAATACACGAGGTAGTCATACAGCGTTTTCGAGGTCGTTTCATTTTCAAAATAATAAATCTTATCGGGCGTCTCAACTTGAAAACGCACTGTTTTCGATACCGGCTCCTCTTCGTTTTTTATGCACGCAAAAAGCGCGAACGCCGTCGCGGCAACCATGCATAAAACGAGAAACCGATGCAGAAATTTCTTGCGGGAATTAGTTAAGGACATTTTGTTTCACCCTCCGTGAAAAAAATTCTTTTAAGAACGCTTTGCGGCAGGTCTTCCGACTTAATAGAGTTTTACGAATCTACACGCGAAGTCTTTACGGACATTTTCGCGTTTTGATTTCGTAACAACTCTAATGGCCTTTCAACTTCTTTGCCTTCCCGATCGAGTCAGTGGCGAAAGAGTTCCGGTTTGTCCCCTCCCTTTTAAAGAGGCTCGAAACGCGCGGACCGTAACGGCAACGGGGGCTGTATGGGTATAACCCATTTCCCTTTTAAGTTCACGCCTCTGATAAGGAAACGCGAATACCTGCAAAGCATCATTAAATTATACTACATATTATACACGCATAAAACCCAAAACGCAAGCACGCAAGTAAAAACGATTAAATTGTTCCGTTCCATTTGTAAAATTTCCTCGCTTTGCCTATCGCATAATCCGGTAAATTGTAAAGTTGAAAGTTTTTTGGAGGGCGCGGGGGAACCCTTTTTGTAAAAAAGGGTTCCCCCGCAAACTAATCTCCTGCTCCCCACCCCTACTCGCTCCCCTACTCACTCCCTCGCCCGCGTACGACCTTACACCGGCGCGTAAATCCGCGCCGCCAATACGGTCATATCGTCGTGCGGCGCGTCCTTGTCCCTCTTTACGCAAAATTTTAGTACGTCGCCGGCCAGCGTCTGCGGATTGGCCGTCCGAATGTTGTTGATCAAATTCAAATAATCGGCCTGCGACGCGAACACGTCGGTCACGCCGTCGCTGGTCAGCACCACCATATCCCCGCCGGTCAGCGGGCGGCGGGACACGCAGGGCTTCATCTCGTCCAACACGCCGAGCGGCAGCGACCCCGCGGGGAGCGCCTCCGCGTCGTTTTTGTGTTTCAACGCCCCGATCGGCGCGCCGATCTTGATAAAATCCGCCGCGCCCTCGCGCAAGTCCATCACGCAAATATCCAGCGCGGTGAAGTTGTCCTCGCACCCCAAAGAGACCAGCCGGTTGACGTTGTTCAAAATCAGCCCGCTGTCGAAACCCGCTTTGTACAGGTTCTCGGTCAGCGACACGGCCAATTCGGCCACCGCGCGCGCCTTCTCGCCGCTGCCCATGCCGTCGCACAAAGCCATCATGAATTTGTCGTCGCCGATCTTGACAAAACTGTGCGTGTCGCCGCTGACCCTATTTTCGGCCTTGGCCGCGTTGGCCGACCCGAACACCACGTCGTAGCGCGGCGCAGCCCGCAGGTTGACCGCGTTCCACCCCGCCCGGGGCGACTGCCCGTAGCCGACAACCGCCATGCGGCAGCCGCACGCCTTGGACACGGCGCGTTCGATTTTAGAGCCGTCGAAGGTATCGGCGCGCACGATTAAGGAAGCCGCCGGCACCGCGCCCCCTTGTTCGGCGTACATAACGCTCTCGCAGCACACGACGTCCCGATAGGTCAGTTCCTCCATAACGCGTTTCTCGGCCGCGGGGTCGAAGGACACCGCGCCGCCGCAGTCCTTGGCGATCGCCTCGACGATCCCCGCCGCGCCCGCCAACTGCTGCCCGGCCGCCGCCCGCCCGCCGTCGCGCTCGCCCGCCGCGCCCGCGTAGCGCACGAACGCCTCGGCCCGTTCCTGCAACGCCGCGATCAAGCCCGCCATGCGCCGGCACCGGCTGACCACAAAGGGCGGCAAATCCAGCACGGTGACGCGGCCTTTCAGCACGCCCGCCTCTACGCAGTCGGCGAACGCCCGCAGGGTCTCCTCCTTTAAATTCCCGTGGCAGGAATTGAAGTTCCCGCAGTCCGCGCAATACCGGTCGGCGGCCTCGGCGGCCAGCACGGTTTTGGCCTCCTGAACGGGCATAACGCCCTTGACCATGCCGGAGAACACGTTCCCCATTTCGGAGAATACCCCCGCTATATTGAGCAACCGCCGCGAAAGGTCTTGGCGGTGCTTGTTGACGATCGCGCGCGCGGCGAATTTGTCGGTAAAGCCGAACACCGCCCCCGCCGCGTTCCTTAAAACCGATTTGGGCACCGCCAAAAAAGCGATCGCGCCGACGGCGGCGGACAGCGGCGCGCCCCATCCGTACCCGCCGAACGCGCGGAAGTACAGCCCAAACAATAAGTCGCCGATCACGAGGGCGGCGGCCCCCGCAACCCGGGGCGCGCCCGCGAAAATCAGCGCGAGAAGCGCGGCGAGGGCGAAGCCTCCCGCGTAAGCCATATCCCCCGCCTGAATGCCCGCGCCGATCCCCATGACCAGCCCGACGCCCAACGCGTAGCCGCCTTCGGGGCAGCAATAGACGCAAAACAGGATGAGGAACGCGGCGGCGGCGCGAACGGGCTCGGCGGCGTATACGGTCAGGGCGGTCAAGCCCATGGACACGGCGAGCAGCAACGTCCCCGCGCACGCCAATTCGGACGCGTTCAATTTGTATTTCAGCCCGCGCACAAGGACGCTGTGCAGGACGGAGGCGCAAGCGTACAAAAAGATCAAGCCGAAAATGACGGTCAGCGCGGGGATCAAATAGTTGCCGGTGCGCAGGACTGTTAGGACGGCGTACCCCGCCTGCCCCAATCCGGCATAGAGCAGCAGCAGCGGCAGGGTCACGCGTTTTTTAAAAAAGATATGCGCGCTTTGGGCGATGAGGGTCACGCCCGCCGAGACAGAAGCGGCGATCAGGCTGCCGTCGCCGGGGGCGGCAAAGGCGCACAAAATATACAGCGCGGACAGCACGAGCATATTCTGTCCCGCGAACAGCAGGGCGTAAAAGAACCCGAACGCGAACGGGCGGATGCCGGGCGCGATTTCGGCGCGCGAAAGGATTAGGAACAGCGCGGCGTACAGAGTATATTTCAGAATGCCGCGGTATGTAATTTGGACGCGGAGTTTTTTAGGTTCGCGGGAACGGCCGGCCTCGCGGGAACCCGCGGCGGGAATTTTCTTTTTGAAAAAAGCAGGTTCCCGTCGAGGGTTCCCGCGCCCTTCCAAAAACTTTTCCGTTTTTTCACTTGCCATAGACGTTAAATTGTAACCGAACCGCGCCGCGCAAAGGTTTCTTTTTTGTCGATACCGGAATATAATGATAAAAAGCCCTTTACGGGCGCGTACAAATACCGTTGATAGAGTATCAGAGCGGTTACGGGGCGGGATAAAAACGGGATTTTAAAAGGGCAATAAAAAATCATACCCGCCGCACGGCGGAGTATCGCGCATGGATGCTATTCAGTTGCCAAAGAGCGAGGACCCGGAAAGAAAAATTACACCGCTATTATATCATGGGATTTTTAGAATGTCAATACTTTGATGACCGAGGGAGTGGACAAACCGCATTGCTCATAAACGCGGCATGTCATTGCGAGGAGGACGCGTAAAGCGTCTGACGAAGCAATCTCTATATAAAAAGGTGCGTTTTGTGTTTGATAGAGATTGCCGCGTCGCGCGTTCCGCGCTCCTCGCAATGACCCCATAGCAACGCTATTTGTACACTCCCATGACCGATTTGTGAATAAATGTTTTGGCGGGTTTCGACATTCCAAGATAATATTCCACGCTCTTTATCCATTCCCCTCTTACGGGCGCGTACAAACCGCATTGCTCATAAACGCGGCATGTCATTGCGAGGAGGACGCGTAAAGCGTCCGACGCGGCAATCTCTATATAAAAAGGTGCGTTTCGTGTTCGGTAGAGATTGCCGCGTCGCGCGTCGCGCTCCTCGCAATGACCGGCAGCAATGCGGGTTGTACACTCCCTTACGGGCGCGTTGGCAAACCCTTACATACGCGTAAGGAGGGTTTTATCATGTTCCCCTTTTTTGGAAATTGGGACGGCGGTTTCGGGTGCGGCGGATGCGGCGGTTGGGGGTACGGCCGGGGCGGGCCGTTTTTCGGCGGGCCGTGCGGCAAGTGCGGGCATTGCTGTTACTGCAACCGCAACGCCTTGCTGTTACAGGCGGCCTTTCTGGCGGCGTCCTGTTGCCGGAACAACCGCAATTACGGCGGCAACTTTGACGATTTCGGCAAAATTTTCAACGGCGCAGGCTTCGGTTTCGGCGGCGGCCTTACCTGCCCCCGCCGCCCCGCCCCGCAAGAAACGCCGCCCGAGGATTTACGCGGGCGGCGCGGAGGCGGATACAGATACGGATAGGATAAATTTAATCCCCCCTGAATTTACGGACGGCGTTCACCATGATCAGATATTTTTCGGGATCGACGTAATCGGGTATGGAATTGCCGCTGCCCGCCGCGAAGCCGCCGTGACCCGACGCGCAATATTGGACGGTGTCCAGAACCAATTTTTCCAATTTATCGTCGTCCAAGCGCACCAAATGGTCGGTGTCGATCCCGCCGAAATTCCCGATTTTAGAGCCGTATTTGTCCACCCAAACCCGGAAGGGCGCGATTTGATCCTCGTTGCTGTGCTTGGCGTCAATTTTCGCGACTTCGATAATGTCGTCCATCACGTCGAAAATACAGCCGCAGGAATGCAGTAAAAAGGGCTTTTGATAGGAATGCACCAACTCGACAATCCGCTTGTATTGGGGGATTACGTGTTCTTTAATGTCCTCGTGCGGCAGCAGGGTATTGGATTTATAGCCTAAATCGTCGCCGAACCGGAACACGCAAAACAGGTCGGCGTATTCGGACAGCACCCATTTCCAAATGCTTTCCATTGCGTCCCCGACCTTAACAAACAGCCGCGCGTAGAGTTCCGGGTCGTCATAGGAAATCATGCAGAGATTTTCATAGCCGGTCAAATCCTGTACAATCTCGAACACGCCGTTGCCCACGCCGCCCACCGCCCTCATGCCGTCGGGCATGTTGCGTTTCAACGCCTCGAATTTGGGCTTGAAGTATTGGATATAGAGGTCTGTCAGCCGATCGAAGGGGTATTTTTCAAAGGCCTCGGCGTCGGCGATCACCCCGGGCTTATGCCCGCCCAACGCGCCGCCGCCGGGCAGCATTTCGGTGATGCACATTTCATGCGACACCGTGTCATAGCCGCGATCCAGAAAAAAGCGGCAATAGGGCCGAAAGAACGCGTCGTAATCGGGCGTATCCTTGAAATAATGCCGGACGAACTTTTCGCCCGTGATCCGTTCCATGATATTCGCGCCGATTATATGCTCGTACAGCGGCGTCCTTTTGGCCTGTTTGTTGCGCGCCGCGTCCTCTAAATTTTTGTAATCCGGTTTAAACGCCATAATTTTTACTCCCTTTAAAGTTGTAACGAAACCTCTTTTACCGGCCGATCGTCCGACTTCACTTACAGTATATCACTTTTTTTCCGTATGCGCGTCAAATAAAATGACTTATAAATGAAAAAATGTAAAACGGAATGGCTTTATCGGCCGCCGCCCCCGACCGAATATTTAAACGTTTTGATCTCGAACGGCCCGAATGCTTGTAAATCTGTTCCGTCGCAAACGGATATAAAATCGGGCGCTCGGTATTCGCGTCAAACATAAAAGCGTTATCCTTATCGGCAATTATAATCGGTTTTTTATCAAATCCTTAATCGAATTATTGACGATAAATTCGGTGGGGAGATAAATTTTAGCCATCGGCTTTTCCTGAATGGCGTCGATTGCGAGTTGAACCGCCTTTTTGCCGATTTCCTCCTCGTTCTGCCGGATATACGCGGTGTTGGTCAAAAAGAAATTGCCGACGACGTTGTCATAGGTCACAAGGGAAATGTCGTCGGGTATCCTTTTGCCCATGCGCTTGACCGCTTCCTTGATCAGTACGCCGACGGCATACTCGGCGGCGAACACGCAGGTAATGCCCGGATTTTCGGTCAAATGCCCGATGAGGTTCCCGATGTCCCGCTCCATCGCTTCCTTGCTGAAATTCATGCGCGTGCTCTGAATTTTCGTAAAGAAATTGGAGCCGCGGTTGAGCGTGTTGTTTTCGATAAACGCGCTGTTGAAAGCGTTCATGCGCTCCTCGATTGTGGTGGTGTTCTTGGGCTCCGAGGATATAAAGCAGACGTCCCGATGCCCGCGCGCGAACAGATAGTTTATCGCGTTCCTTGTGCCGTACACGTTGTCGCTGCCCGCAAACGACAGGGAAAGCCCCGAAATATCGCGGTCAACCAGCACGACGGGATACCGTTCCAGAGATATTTTCAGGACTTCCTCGTTGAAGCGTTCGGCATGGGCGGGCTGCAAAATGATCGCTTCCGCCTCCAAGG
>JAISFM010000182.1 GCA_031263605.1 Clostridiales bacterium
CGTGTGTAAAGCGGGTAAAAATTTTGTTAGTAGCGATGCTACAAACTGCAATTTTTACCCGCATTACACGCAAAAATCCCTCGCCTATCATCTCGCGTCTTAATTTCGCAACAAGTCTAATGACCGGCCGTGTTCATGAACACTGTGGTTTGTACACTCCCAAATAAATTCATAACAATGCGGCGCACGGCGTTCCTCTATGCGTTGAAAGGTTCCGAAAGCGGTTTGGGACTCCTCTTTTTTCAATGTTGAAAGTTTTTGAAAAGGGTTTGGGAAAAACTTTTTTCAAAAAGTTTTTCCCAACAAATAAAATTCATAAACAATACAAATAAAAATTCATTGACAATTCCGTTTATTCTTACCGTTCGGGAAACTCGTCGGCGAAAAATTTCAATAGGCGGATCGAGCGGAAGAGGGCGAGCGGTAAATTGTAGTCCGCCCAGTCGATTGCGAACAGTTTGCGGATTTGGCGGAGCGCGGCGGAAAATTCGCGCGGGGGCTTTTGCAGGCGGTCGGCGGCGCGGCGGCGGTCAAAATAACAGAGGAAATAACTGTACAGGATTTCCAAATACTCCGTCCCGTGCGCCTTGTCGTGATCGCGGATCGCAAAGACGAGCGGATGGCATAAATCGGCGGTCATTTCCTTGTCGATATGGGCGTGGATGAACAACTCCATCTTGAAGGTGTCGTAACTGAAAATATGCCGCCCGCACTCCAAACTCATGCCGTAATTCAGGGCGTTCAGGGCCTGTTTGAAATGGGTCTTCAAATCGAGCGGGTTTTGGAACGCGCCGCTCACGCCGACGTATAAATTGCTGCGCTTTAAAAATTCGCCCAGCGGCGCCAACTCCTTGTCCATATTGTAAACGGGGCGGGGCGCGCCGATCAGAATGACGATGTTGTTTAAGTAAACGAAATAGCGGTAGTCTTTCCGGATGGATTTCAGAAAATCGCAAAAATAGGCTAAATGCGTGAGCGTGCCGTCGTATTGGATGATGTCCGCCGCGGCCACGTAAAATAAATTCGAGGAGCCCGCGCGGAGTTCCCGGATCGCGTTCCGGTACAGGCTTTCGTCCGGCGTTTTCCCCTCCAACAAATCGCCGATGAGCGTGTCGCCCCATACGCGCGGGGCGGTGTCCGGATACCCGCCGCTCGCCAGTTCCGCCGCCAGCGCGTCGCAGGTTTGCCTCATCAGGGCGAGGTCGCCGTCCGCGAGGGGCTTTTGACAGGCCACCATGCAGATGTTCGCGACCTGCAAGCCGTTTTTATCGTAAATCGAGCCGTTCACGCGGTCGTATTTCAGTTTGGGGCTCTTTAAAACCGCCAAGCCGGAGGAGCGGGCGTACACCTCGACGAAATTCTCGGACATGAAAAAGTCCACGGTTTGGTGGGAAAATTTGCCGTCGCGGACCAACTCGTTCCACAGGGGGTCGTCCGTCGCGGCGTTCGCGGTGTAAGCCCACAGGTTGTACGCGATGTCGAACATCGCTATCGGGTTGCCCATGCGTTCGGCCGCTTCGTCCAGAACGCGCTGTATGCCGCCGCCCGAGCCCAACGCTTTTTCATTCATACCGGTTTGCTCCATTCAATGACAGTGCGCGACAAATCCTGAAAATATTTTTTCGTTTTGCGGAAGTCGGCGGGATACGCGTTTTTCACTTGCCACAGCATCAATTCCAAGCAGCCGCCGACGCAGAAGTTGGACAAAACGCGGTAGTTCGGGTCGTCCCTGTCCTTTTTGGTTTTGCCGAACGCCTTGTCGAACAGGGAGAGGCCGAATTTGCGCACGAGCCCCAGCGTTTCGTCGTCAACCCCGTCGATCAGGTTGCGGATGAGGACGTAATTGTTATAGACGATCGAGTTCGTTATGTTTTGCAGGATGTCATTCCCGCTCGCGATTTCCTCGAAAACGGTGGTCAGCCAAAAATCCAACAGGTCGTATTTGTCCTTGAAATGCGTATAGAAAGCCGCGCGGCTGAGCAACGCCTCCTCGCACAGGTCGTTGACGGTGACGTGCTTGAAACTGCGCCGTTCCAGCAAGGCCTCTATCGCGTTCAGCAAGGACTTGCGCGTCTTGACGATTCTTAAATCTTCTTTTATAAAATTTCCGGACATAACGTTCATTCGGCGGGCGTCGGAGCCGCTGCGAAGCCTCCCCGCGAAATCCTTGCGGGCCCTTTCGCGTTCAGGGTTCCGTAACGGCCCTATTTTCCCCATGCCGCCCGATCGGGAGAAAAGGCTCGGCCAAAACGGCGGCGGGGGTTGAAAACCGACCTATTAAACTATACCATATTTTTGAGCAAATGTAAATGAAATTTGAACTTTCGCCAGTATTTTTCCCGTTCTTTGTATATTAAATTGCAAAACAAAATAAATTGTCCGTTAAAACGGCGCACAACAGTTGACAAACGAGCGTTTGTTCAGTATAATGCGGGTATAATCATCGGCAAAATAAAAAACGGAGGGGAACAAACATGGTTCGGACGATTTACTATACCGACGGCACAAGATACGTAGGCGAAACCGAAAACGGAATGAGGCACGGGCGCGGGACGCGCTACTACGGCAACGGCTGCCGTTACGAGGGCGATTACAGGGCCGACAAGCGGCACGGGTTCGGCAGGGAGACCTATGCCGACGGCAGTTGCTTCGAGGGCGGGTTCGCCGACGACGCGCCGAACGGGCGGGGCGTGATTTGCCGCGCCGACGGCGCGCGCTGCGAGGGCGAGTTTTTAAACGGGCATATATTGAGGCGGAGCGCGGGGTGAGGAGGGGAAGCGACGGTTTTATGTAAGATGGATTGCCGCATGTAAGATGGAAGATGGATTGTCGCGCGTTTCTCGCGCGGGGATAAGTTGTCATTCCGAACGCAGTGAAGAATCTCTGTCGATGTTTGATGCAAGACGGTCGGATAAGAGGACAACGCGCAACGACAACCGTTGCGCTCTTGTTGTCATTAGAGTTGTAACGAAACCTCTCCGCGAACTCTTTACGGGTCTTTTCGCGTTTAGATTTCGTAACAACTCTATTCTGTATGCAGAAAGAATGACAGATACGGTTCGGAATGACAACTTTATTCCCGCGCGAGAAACGCGCGACCGCCCATCTTACATCTTACATCTTACATAAACCGAACTTCTCACTTCCCGACCCCCTATATGATGCGCATATCGTCGATCTTGCCGCCCGCATACGACAGTTCCAACAGGTCGCCCTTGCCGTTGCCGGTCAGCAGGACGGCGTTTTTCGCGTGGCCGTAATAAAGCGGCTCGCGCGCGGTTTCGTATTCGGCGAAAAAGTCG
>JAISFM010000213.1 GCA_031263605.1 Clostridiales bacterium
ACCATATGCAAAATTATTTGTCAACCGTTTTGACCGTCGGCGGGCATATAAAACCCCTAAAATGGGCGTGCCGATTTGTCAACACGCCCAAATGTTGAAAGTTTTTGGAAAGGGGGCGCGGGGGGAAACTTTTTTTCAAAAAAGTTTCCCCCCGCACCTGCCGAACCCACTGATCCCGCCGCGTTCAAAACGCTTTATCCATATAATACGCCGCGATCAGCGCGATTACCTCTATGGGCGCGGCGGCGTTCCGCAATTCGGCATAGGCGTATTGCGCGTCCGGCGATATATCCCGCCCGCTCCAATCGTTTTTAATCAGGCCGTAATAATTGCGGGCGTTCTTATAGGCGTAATCCATGGTGTCCCGCATCTTTTCCAAATAGCCATCCTCGCCCAAAACCCGCGCCACGTCCAAATAGCCCTGCACAAGGTAAACGTGGAACCAGCCGTCCGACGTGGGGTAAATGTCCAAGCCCGGGACGAACAGCCGATCCCTCGTGACAAAATATTGATACGAGCCTTTTACCGTTTTCAGCGCGTCCTCTTTGTACGCGGTTTTGCCCGTGGCCTCGAAAAGCCTGACCGCCGCGCTGAGCATCGTCCCGGCGTTATAGGTCAGTTTGCCCCGGCTGATCCTGAACGAGGAGCCGTTGTCGTCCAATATAATATGGTCGTCGTATACGCCGTCGATCGGGTCGCACAGGATTTCCTTTGTCCACGCGTAGATGTATTCCGCGAACCCGAGGTAAAACCCGCTCTTTTCCTCATATTCAAGCCGCTCCTCCCCGTCCGCTTTGGACGCGAGATCCTTGTAATAATTGTGGAACATCACGCACGCCATGGCCGACGGCCCGTTCGAGCAGGTGTTTTTCGTGTTGTAACTTTCCTTCCACAGCAGCCCGCCGCCCGCGCCGCCCGTCCAGCCGCTCAATACGTACATCAGCGCGGCCTCCGCGTTCCCGATCCAACCCGCGTCGCCCAGCATCAGCCCCGATTCGAGCAGGCTCATGACGATCCAGACGTTGTCGTCGTAGTACGGGTCGCCGCTGCCCACCGAGGAATTGTAAATCCTGACCGGCATCCTCCCGACGGTGTACGAGCCGCCTTGGCCGTCGTCGTAGGTCTCCTCTTTGATTTTCATGATTTTTTTGGCAAGGCGCACAAAATCGTTGGGGAGCATATTGCCGGGGACGTCCTCTTTCCACAAAACCTCGTCCACGATACGGGAGTTGGCCCCGCTTTTATAGGCCTCCACGTCGCCGCACAAATCCTCGACGAGTTTCCTTGCGTCCTCGCTGCCCCTGTTGGCCTTATAGACGGCGTTCGCCATGCTGTGCAGCGCGCCGAAATCCCACAAATACGAGTTGCGCCCGGATTCGCGGTAATAGGACAGCCGCCACGGAAAATCGGCGTAATCCCGATAATAAACCTTTTTCAGCCGCTCGACCAAATACAACGCCCTTTTGCCGCCGTCCCGCTCGCCGTAGTTGAAATCGGCCGTGTTCTTGATCAAAAATTCCTCGTTAAAGTCGTCCGGGAATTTCTCGGCGTACTTGATAACGCCGCCCTTGCCCTTGTCGGGATCCCCGCAAGCGGCCGCCGCGAACAGCAGAACCGCCGCCAGCAAAACCGTTGCCGCCTTTTTCCAATATGCTTTCATTACGCCTTACCTCCTTTGCCGCGTTTGCGAAGAATAATCCAGGCCGCCGACCCGGCGGCCGCCGCCAAAGCCAAAACGCCGCCGCCTATCCCGACCCACAGCCAAACGCGCGGCGCGTTTGTTTCCCCGGCCTGCGCGTCGGGAATTTCAAAGGCTTCGTTCGTTATCAAACTTGCCGCCGAGGACGTGCCGTTCGCGCATTTGATGTACCCGCCGTTGAAATTCTGATAGAGGTCGTCGCCGTAAAAAAACTGGTTCCCGACGGGGTACCCCAGTTTGTCGAAGCCGCCCACGTTCACCCACGCCGTCAGCATTTCCCCGTACACGCTGTAAGCGTACTCCGAGCCGTCTATCAAAAATATCTTCATCGCCGCCGTGTTGTTGAACACGTTCGCCGTGCTGTCGCCGAAGGCGAAGGTTTGGTTGACCCACAAAAACGAGGCGGCGGGCGCCCATTGATGCACGAGTTCGGTATCCGGGTTGCCCGGGAAAAAGCCGAGTTGCATCAGCCGCGCGTATTCGGCCTGAAACGCGGCGCGGACATAGTCCTGCTTGCCGCGCATCGGCGCGGGGATTCGGGTAATATCGCCGAACTGCCCCACGGCGGACGGGACGGGGTTTATTTCCCGTTTGGTAACGATGTCCGTGTAAACGCCCTCCCGCGAAACGTTTTGTCCGTTCTCATAGGCGGCGGCGTTGATCGAATCCACGCTGATATAGCCGGACAAAAAGTTTTGATAGAGCCGGACGCCCAAACAGAACTGCTCGCCCGTGGGCGCGCCCACGCCGCCGTCGAACCCGCCCTCGTACAAATACTGGGTGTAGATTTGATCCTTGACGGCGTACACGCCCGCGCTGCGCGACGCTTTTATGAGCGCGAGTTTGCCCTTCGCCGAACTCGACGTGTTTTTAAATTCCTGCACCGCCGTCGAGCCGTCGATGACCCGCAGCGCGCCCGACGGCTCGTATACGTAATTCCCGTCGGCGTTCAGGGCTTTAACGGCCGCAACGAACTCGGTTTTAAGGGCCTGCGCGTCAAACAGCCCCGCGCCCCCTTCCAAAACCCCCGTTTTGGCGTGCAGTTCCGTTTCGCCCGAGGCGGCCTCTACGCCCGCGCCGATGAGCATTTGTTTATTGGCGGTAAACGCGTTCGCGGTTATATTGACGTACCCCTTTTCAAAATTCTGATAACGGCTCCCGCCTGTTTCAAACTCCGTGCCGACCGGCGCGCCCGTTTTGCCCGGCTCCCCGAAAAACACGGCGGCGTTGCCCGTTACGGTAAAGCACGAGCCGCGCTCGCCCCTTTGCGCGAGGTAATTCTTCGCGCCGTCGGGGGCGGTAAACGCCTGCGTGAACCGCCCGTCCGCGTATTGGACAAAGTTGTCGGGAATGCCGAAATTCGCGCCGGTATTGTTGAAGTTTTTGTACGCCGCCATGAAATTGGAACTCGCCGAGCCGAAGGATACCGTGTCGGACAATTTGTATTTATCCACCTCGGACACCGCCCCGGCATAGAGTTTGACATGCTCGATATACCCGAGCCTGTCCGTTTGGAAATAGGATTTGGAAAAAATCTGATAGGACTCGCCGCCCATCGCGTACGGGTAACTCAAAGGGTACCCCACCTGCCGCAAGCCGTTGAGTTGCGCCCAACGGGTGAGGTTGTCGCCGAGCAGGGGGAACGCGACGGAATCGGCGTCGTTCACCATAAGGCGTCCCTGCTTGCCCCACCCGTAAGGGTTGCCCGTATTGTCCCCGCCCACAAAACGCTGGGAAATGACCAAATCCTCGGGCCGCCATAAATTGGCGTAATCGTTCGCCTCGCCCAAATCGTAGCCGCCCGCCTGTACCGCATCGGTCGTTTTGACCTTTTCGGCGGCGGCCTTGAACGCGTTCGTTATCGACGCCGTTTTGCCGACCGCCCATTGCGGCATCGAGCCGTTCAGTTGCCCGACGGCCTGTACCGCGACGGGGACGGAGCCGGTCGAGCCGTCCCCGTTCATAAAACTATCCTGATAAAACGACGCTATGTTGTTTTGAAGTTTCACGTAACCGTTGATGAAATTTTGGTATTGGACGTCGGATTGCCCGTCGATAAAAAAGCGGTTGCCGATCGGAAAGCCCCACGCGTTCATATTATCCGACCACTTCACCAGAATTTCATTCACAAGGCAGCCGGCGGGTATGTTCGTGGCGGCGGAGCCGGCGATGATATAGCCGTGGACGCGGTCCCATAAATCGGCGGTATGCGCCCCGCCTCGGAACTCCTGCACGCCCATGTCGTTCCATTTGCGCACCCCGTAATTCCCGCCTTCGGCGGCTATCGCGCCCATATCGAAACCGCCCTCCGTCATGGCGCGGTAAGCGTCCTGCATTTTTTCCCGCACGGCCGCCCGCGCCTCGCCGTCCTGCATAAACGCCGGAAGGGAGGTTACGGCGGCGGTGACGGCTCCGACGCCCTCGTAAACGCTTTGATCGAAATAATTCGCCGCCCGCGCGGGCCGGGCCGTCAAGCCCGCCCCCAGAACGGACAGCGACACCGACAGAATAAGGGCTATTGCGATTGCGGTTTTTCTCATTTTAACTCCTTTTTCGGCTCGTACCCGCCTTATAAGCGAATACAAATAATGCGCGGTTCGGCCGTTCCCCGCTTTACCGCGCGCCCGATTCATTCCTTAACGGAACCGGCCGTCAAGCCGCTCATGAAATAGCGTTGGAACACGATAAAGAACAGTATCATCGGGATTGTGATAATCAGATTGAACGCCATGGCCACGCCGTGGTCGGGGGCGATCGCGGTATAGTACTGCCTGAGCACGATCGTAAGCACCTTATACTGCCCCTGCCCCAAAATGTACGGCCAAAAATAATTGTTCCAGCCGCTTTGAAAGGTGAAAATAGCCAGCGTAGCGACGGCGGGGCGCATCAGCGGCAGGTATATCAGCGCGAAAATGCGCAACTCGCGCGCGCCGTCGATTTTCGCGCTTTCACCGAGTTCGTTCGGCAGGGTGAGGAAAAACTGGCGCAGGAAAAAGATATTGTACACGCTGACGCACGACGGCAGTATGATCCCGAGGAATTGCGTTTCCTGCCCCACGAACCCGTAGCCCCCCTGCCCTAAAATATTGTTGCCGCCCACGAGGGGGAACCGCGCCAGCACGATATAGGTCGGTATGAACATGACCGCGAACGGCAGCATCATCGAGGCCTGCATGATTTTAAACATAGCCTTGCCGCCGCGAAACCGGATCCGGGCGAACGCGTAGCCCGCGAGCAGCGACACGGCGATGTTTACGCCCATGCCCGCGACGGTCACGCCCACGGTATTGAAAACGGCGCGAACAAGGTCCTTATTTAAAAAAGCGTCCTTAAAGTTGAGCCACGTAGGGCTTTTCGGCCACAGCGAGAAAATCATGATCTCGTTCAGCGGCTTCAAGGACGTGACGATAGACCAATAGAACGGGAAAATGCATATGACGAGCCACAGGGCGGCGGCCGTGATTTTAAAGGCCTTCAAGCCGCGCTTTTTGGCTTTAAGGGCATAAGGCCGCCCCGCGCCCGCCGTACCGACCGATTGCGCGCCCATCTCAATACGTCTCCTTGTTGAGTTTTTGCAAAACGAACGTCAGCGCGGACACGATAAGCAACAGGATCACGCTCATGGCGGACGCCCTGCCGTACAGGAACCCGTCGTTGATCGCCCTGTTGATCGCCATGATCGGGGTCAGCGCGCTGTTCTGGGGGCCGCCGGAGGGGAACAGCATCACGACGGTGTCGTACAACTGGAACGCCCCGATAAAGACGGTCGTCATGACGAAAAACGTAATCGGGCGCAAAAGCGGGATTGTGATTTTGGTCGTGATTTTGAACGCGCCCGCGCCCTCGATTTTCGCCGCCTCTATCAGGGACTCGTTCACGCCCTGTATCGCGGCGACGTACAGCACCATGTTCGCGCCGCAGCCGTTCCACAACGCCACGATCACGACGGTGACCATGGCGATATTCGGGTCGTTCAGCCAATTGACCTTTGGGATCCCCATCGACGACAGGAATATGTTTATAATGCCGGCCTCGGGGTTCAGCATCCACGCCCACACCGACGCGACGGCGATGCCGCTCGTCAGCGAGGGGATATAAAAGGCCATGCGGATATACTTGTTGGTTTTCGTCCTCTTGCTCACCAGCAGGGCCAAGCCCATGCTCAAAAATATATTCAGCGGCACGAACAGGACGACGTACAGGCCAAGGTTCAATATCGATTTTCTGAACCGCGTAATGTCGCGCGTAAAGATCTCGACATAGTTATGAAAGCCCCACGGCTCGTATTTGTTGATGCCGTTAAAGTCGGAAAAGGACGTTACGACGGAAATGACGATGGGCAGCAGAATGAAACAGAAAAACAACAGCACGGCGGGCAGCACGAAGCACCAACCCGTAAAGTCGGTTTTTCTCTGCATTTTGGTAACCGGCCGCCTTCTCGGCGTAAGTTGTTTTTCCATCTCTGCTCCGTTAGGAAATTTACAATTTACAGTCTCGACAAATCGCTGCTTTCCTCTATCTTGCGGAAAAATTCCTGTTTGTGGAAAGCGGCCGAATCGGGGCCGGGCGTCGTGCGCCTGAAATAAACGTCCAGAGCGGGGCTTTGCACGCTGGTTTCATACTGGCTGTACGCCATGAGCGGCGGCCTCGACCTGTAATGGGCGATGTTGTCTATGGGCAGTTTCAAATAGGGCGCGGCGGACATGATACCCTCGTCCTGCCTCACCTTTTCGACCATGGACATTCTGGAAGGGATCAACTTTGAAATCCTGCACCAGCCCATGTAATTCTCGTCGTCCAAAACCCACCATTGAATCAATTCCCACGCGGCGTCCGTGCTGGGCGCGCTGGCGGGAATGGACATGCCGTAGCCCCCCAGCATCCCGCCGCGCATATCCGCGTCGTCCTGCGAAGGGAACGGGATATAATCGAACTCGAAACCGTCCTCCTTGTATTTTTGGTACGTGGTCATGCCGTTCAGAATAGAGTTGACCTTGAACGCGACCTTGCCCGTCAAAAAGTAGTCCACCGTGCCGGTGTTGGAAAAGAAACTGAAAGCCGTAACCGCTTCGCCCTTTTGCTCGGGCGTGTCGGTGCTTTGCTCCAAAAATTTGTCCCACAAATCCATCACCTCTTCGGCGGCGGCGCGGTACGTTTTGTCCAGCCCCGGCAGTTTGGTATCGTTAGAATACAGCATGGATTTTTTCGCGTCGAGGTCGGCGATCCGCCCGCCCGCGGTGGACAGCCAACTGACAAACTCGATGTCGGTGCTCAATCCGGCGCGGGTTATGTTGCCGCTCGAATCCTTTACGGTACAGCCTCTGGCGGCCGCGTAAAATTGAGTCCACGTTTCGGGGTACTTATATTTGCTGTCCGCCCCGCCCACCGACTCCTCGGTTTTTCCCGGGTTCACGAGCCATGCGTTCGCCGTTTGCGCGTCCGCCGTTTTCGCCCAATCCAGGTAATAATTGCGGTTGACGAACAAGCCCCACGTATCCAAATCGAAGGGTATGCCGTAATGCTTGCCCTCGAAATTCGTTTCCGCCATGGCCGACGGGTTGAAATCGTCGGGGGAATACCCCGCCGCCGCGAGTTTGTCGTCGAGGGGCATCAAAACCTGCTGATACGCAAGGCGCAAACTCTCCCACCTGTCCCACAGCACGATGTCGCCTATCCTGCCGCTGATAGAGCCGGTGGTCATGCTGCCGCGCACGTCCTGCAACACCGTTACGACGGCCTCTTTTTTCCCGTTGGCGCGGGCGTACTCGTTCCATTTGCCGACCATCTCGTCCAAGACCGGCTGGTTGTCGCCGCCCCAATACGTGCCGGCCCAAATCTGGATCTTTTGGTCGGCCTTGCCGCAGCCGCCGAAAACGGACAGGGCGAGCGTCACGGACGCGAACGCCAGCGCGATTTTCAAGAACAAACCTTTTTTCATTTTTTTCTCCT
>JAISFM010000273.1 GCA_031263605.1 Clostridiales bacterium
CGGAGGAACGCTGTGCGCCAACCTCTTGTTATTCTTTCCGTGAGTGAAGAATCTCAGATGCGTTGCGCCCAAATTTCCCGACAATACCTATTACCTATTACTTATGTCTTTTATCTAAAATAAAATGGGTAAATACAAACGCGTCATTTTAAAGATCAGCGGCGAGGCTCTCGCGGGGCCGGATAAATTCGGCATCCATATGCCCACCGTGGCCGCCGTCGTCAAACAACTCGCGGTCGTTCACGCGGGCGGCGTACAGGTTGGCGTGGTGCTGGGCGGCGGAAACTTTTGGCGCGGGCGGCAGGGCACGGACATGAGCCGCACGGCCGCCGACCATATGGGAATGCTGGCCACGGTGATCAATTCGCTGGCCTTGCAGGACGCTCTGGAAAAGGAGGGCGTCCCGACCCGCGTACAGACCGCTATCGCGATCAACGACGTGGCGGAGCCCTACATCGTCAAGCGCGCGATCCGGCACTTTGAAAAGGGCCGGGTCGTTATTTTTTCCTGCGGCACGGGCAACCCGTTCTTTTCCACCGACACGGGCGCGGCTTTGCGGGCGGCGGAGACCGGCGCGGACGCGCTGCTGATGGCAAAGAACATCGACGCGGTATACGACAGCGACCCGCGCAAAAACCCGAACGCCAAGAAATTTGAAACGATTGCCTATATGGACGTAATCAACAGGGGGCTTTCGCTGATGGACGCCACCTCGATCACGATGTGCATGGAGAATAAAATCCCCATTATCGCGTTCGGCTTGGCCGAGAAGGACGGGATTATCAAGGCGGCGAACGGTGAACGCATCGGGACCTTGATTCGTTGACGGACTTTTCAAATGCGGAATGCATTCTGCATACGCAATGCAGAATGCAAAATGCAGAATTGTTGACCTGTCGAAAAAGAGGCTTTGGGTATGTTTTGCGTTTCTTGCCCACAGGCAATATTAAATGAATGATTAATGACTAATGATTAATTGTTGACCTGTCGAAAAAGGAACTCCTGTTATGCTTTGCGTTGCTTGCCCACAGGCGATAACGGTTTAACGAACCTCTATCCGAAATTAATCATTAATCATTAGTCATTAATCATTAGTCAAACTTTATCCGAAATTCTGTGCATTTTGCATTATTTTGTCCGCTAATTGTGCATTGTGAATTGTGAATTGTGAATTGATCAATAGGAGGTAATCATATGCCAACAAATCCGCAGGCGACTGAAATCATCGGCAAAGCGACCGTTAAGATGGAAAAATCGGTCGAGTTTTTCAAAACCGAAATGGGCAATATCCGCGCGGGGCGCGCCAATCCGCAGATTTTGAATAAAATCACGGTCAACTATTACGGCACGCCTACGCCGATTGCGCAAATGGCGAATATTTCCGTGCCGGAAGCGCGCGTGTTGGCGATTTCCGTATGGGACGCAAGCGCGCTCAAAGAAGTAAACAAGGCGATTTTAGCGTCCGACCTTGGCATAAACCCCACGGACGACGGCAAGACGATTCGGTTGGTGTTCCCCCAACTCACCGAGGATCGCCGCAAGGAGTTGGCCAAACAGACGAAAAAGATTTGCGAGGATTCCAAAATCGCCCTCCGCAACGAGCGGCGCGACGCGATCGAACTTATCAAGAAATTGAAAAAGGACGGCGCAATCACCGAGGACGAACTCGTTCTGTATGAAAAAGACGTACAGAAATTGTTGGAAAAATATTCGGCCAACTTGGACAAATTATTGGCGGACAAGGAAAAAGAGATTTTCGAGGTGTAGCCGCTTTGACACGGCAAAGAGCCCTCGGCGACAATGATTTTAAGGAAACCAAACGATGAAAACAAAGAAAATTTTGGCTATTGTCTTGACGTTCGCGCTTGTGTTCGGCGCGTCGGCCGCTCTTACGGGCTGCGGCAAGCGCGCGAAACTGTCCGCGGATATGTTCAAAGGCTACAAGGTGGATTTCAGCGACGCAACCGCAATCGGAATTTCCGAGGGCAAATCGAGCGGCAGCGCGAAAGTCTCGGCAAACATATATAATAGCCTTGCTTCGGCAAACGCCCAAAGCAGCGCAACCGGGAGCGGTAAAAACAAACTCATTACGGTTGACGCTGAGAATGCCGCGAGAGAGGTGGTTTTTAAACAAATCGACGGGGACAAGGAAATTGAACAAGACGATATAAAAAATGCCGAGATCGATAAAGTTTATGCAACGGACAATTTCGTGTATTTTTCGTTGACTACCGGCCGGATTGACCGTAGCGGCACGGATATTAAATATGACCAAACCAATTATAGGAGCAACGGCAAATACTACCAAAGTTTTGTTGTTGACCGCGCTACCGATAAGGTGTATTCACTCGCCGAAATCGGGTATATTACTTTCATAGAAAATAATATCGTGCAAACGGACGATACTTTTTACGCGCTTTCTATTGTCGGCGAAAACGCGGTGTTTACAGACTTGTACCCAATAAAAATATTTACGCGGGCCGCGCGTATATCGACAAAGACGGCATGATTTTTGTCGATAATAACGCGGTAAATCAGATAACCGACGATGTTGTTTATGTTACAAGCGGTGATAGTGTTGACGGTGACGGCTATTCTTCGGGTATCGGTTCAGACGGCAGGTTTTATAGGTTTACCAAACATTCTTTTATTTATGCCAATGCGGAAATCCACGTTTTTGACAGCGGTATCAAGCAATGGGTCGTACCGACGTTTGACGATACGCTTATAATCAACCATAACGAATACGCTTATGGCAATGCTGTTTTGCATGGCGGCGGACACGGGGATTGGATATATACGCATTACACTTTTATAAACGGTTTGTATTCATACACGGAGTCTATCTTTGGCCCGAATTTCAAATCCGCTTATAATACCAACGTAGAAATTATAGATACGAATATTTTCAGACTCGAAAGCGGCAGCGTCAACATGTATGCTTTCGACGATTATAACGGGGACGCTCTCGAATGGTTGCCGAAAACCGTAACCATACCGGACGGGGTTGCGTTAAATACGTTCGACGGCGTAATGAACGATGTTATTTATGCTACGGGGCATACGGCGACCACTACGAGCCGTTACCAAATTTACATCGGCAACGACGGCAACCCGAAATGCGACTTGTTAAATTATGCGGAATATAACGCAAATATAATCGTGCTGCAACCTTTGAATTAACGAATTTATTTCTTTTCGGTATGAAAGCGAAAGCCGAAGGATAGGGGCAGGGGAATTTTTAAGCGGTGGGGGATTTCTCGACTTCGCTCGAAATGACATAAATGCGCAATGTCACCCCGACCGACATTCTTTCCTTTGCGCAGGGCGTTTGGGAGTGTACAAACCGCGTTGTTCATAGACACGGCTCGTCATTGCGAGGAGGACGCGTAAAGCGTCCATTGTTGCCAATCTCTATATAAAAAGGTGCGTTTCGTGTTTTGTAGAGATTGCCGCGTCGCGCTTCGCGCTCCTCGCAATGACAAAAGCGGCATTTGCGCTCCTCGCAATAGACTTGTTGCGGAATTAAGGCGCGAGATGATAGGCGAGGGATTTTTGCGTGTAATGCGGGTAAAAATTGCAGTTTGTAGCA
>JAISFM010000287.1 GCA_031263605.1 Clostridiales bacterium
GACGGCGGCAAAATGCACAAATTGCGGCGCGAATATAGAAATAGACGCGGCAAAGGACGCGGGCATTTGCCCTCATTGCGGGACGGCGTTCGTATCGGAAAAAGTCATAAAAAATTACAATGCGGCGTATTATGACGCGGTCAATTATGACGATCGAACGGGCATAAGGAATGTTCGCGGCGCGGGGACGTTTGAAAGCCAAGAACACAAATACATAAAAAATGCTGACGTATTTTTTCAAATGAAAGACTACGAAAAAGCGGGGGAACAATTAAACCTCGCCGCAGGAGTTGATCCATCCGATTGGCGCGTTTGGTTTGGCTTTATGCGCTTGCACACAAAGAATTTTACGGATCTTTCGTCCGGCGCATACAAACGTTACCGCGAATATTACGACAAAGCGGCGGCAGTCGCCTCATTGGAAAATTTGTCCGAATTAAAAAATTTATGCTCGGACTATGAAATAAGCAAGAGAGTGACGGACGAAAAACAAGCGGAAAAACGCGAACGGCAAGTCAAGACTTTTAAAAAAGTTTCCAAAAGGGTTTTACCGTTTGTTTGTATCGGTATATTGTTGGTTTTAGTCGTCGTATTGCCCATTACTCTTACGCCGGGTTTAAAATACCAATATTCGAAATCGAACGGCAGTTATAGCGTAGCAAGTACGAAAGGCGTTAATACACAAAGAAGGATCGTTATTCCCGCAAAACACAAAGGAAAGCCGGTAACGAGCATAAGGGAATGGGCGTTTTCTCAAAGCAAGTTAACGGGCATTGAGATACCCTCATCGGTAACAAGCATTGGGAGGTGTGCGTTTTATAATTGTAGCGGGTTGACGAGTATCGAGATACCGTCGTCGGTAACGAGCATTGGGGATTACGCATTTGAGAATTGTAGTGGGTTGACAAGTATTGTTATACCTTCATTAGTGACGAGCATTGCGAGTGGCACATTTTCAGGTTGCAGTGGTCTGAAAAGTATCAAGATACCGCCGTCAGTAACGAGCATAGAGTCTTCCACGTTTCGTGATTGCAGCAATTTGACGGATATCACGGTGCCATTTGTAGGCGCAAGCAAGACTGCGACGGGAGAAAAAGCGGTATTCGGATTTATCTTTGGATATTTCACAGACTCGGTATTGCTGTTTGGGGCTGATACCGTTACACAAAGAGAAGGAACCTATCAATACTACGTAGTGAAAGGCCCTTATACAGCGAGTCCTCGTACATATTATTTTTATTATATACCGCGGTCATTAAGAACCATTGTTATCACGGGCGGCGACAGTATTCCGTATAACGCGTTTTATAATTGTAGCATGTTGACGAGCATTGTTATACCGTTGTCGGTAACGAACATAAGGCAAAATGCGTTTTATAATTGCAGTAGGCTAACAAGCGTTTATTATGGCGGGGCAGACGATGTGGCGTGGAATGCGGTTTCGATCGATTACACTAATACCCCCCTTACGAACGCAACGCGCTATTATTATTCCGAAACCTATCAAGCGGGCGATTACTGGCATTATGTTGACAACGTACCGATTATATATGAAAGGCGAGGATAGTATATGAATGAACTATGGGTGGGCGTTATCAGCGCAACGTCCGTTTTGGCGGGCGCGGTTATCGGCGCGCTTTTTCCTTGGCTGTCGGGGCGCAAACGGCAGTACAGCGAAGCGGTCGTTCAAAACCGTGTGGATTGGTTGCGCATTTTTTCGGAGCATATCGCCAAAGTACTTGCGGAAGTAGAGGCCGTGAGATTTGTGAGCGATAGAGCGGAACATATGATTTGCGTGAGAAAATATTACAGGAGCAAAAACTATATATTGTCCAAAATCAACATGCCGGAACCGAAACACAAACTGATCAGCATCTATTTAAATCAAATGGACGAGCAGTTCGAGCGGTACGATAAAGAGAAGTTCCACGCTTTGCGGGAGCAACTTTTGGAAGTCACGCGGCAAATGGAAAAAGCGGAATGGGAAAAAGCGAAAAAAGAAGCCGGAGGAAAGGAATAAATATGGACAAGGAAATTAAAAAGGCAAGTGTAGAAAGCGGAATGGGAAGCGGTAAGGAAAGAGTAAATAGGTGTAAAAAAACTAAAAAGTTAATCTGGTCAATAATCGGTATGTGTTTATGCGTCGGCTCTATCGTCGTAACGGGAATCCTTATCTGTAAAGCATTCAATCTGTATAAATCATTTTCCGAAAACGCGTATGCGCTCGGAGCGTTTATTACGCTGTTAATTTTCACCGCTCTTATGGCGGTATTGTTTTCCGTTCTGTCGTTCAAGATTTATAAAGCGTCGCGGGATAAGGAAATTCGCGACGACGAGAAATTGCGGGAGTTCGTTATGGCGGCATTCACATACGCCATGAACGGCGGCGATGCAAAATTGAAAGATGGTATTCAAAATACCATTGACTTGGCAATTGTCGAATTGACCGGAATAGATGAGGAAAAACTGAAACAGAAAAAGATGCAGCAATGCAGCGACGAGGGAAAAATAGAGCCGACGGATACTAAATGACCCGCATTATGTCCGCGCCGTTAAGGTGGAGGATTTCTCCGCTCCGTTCGGGGTTGTACCCCTCACTCCGGTCGAAATGACAGACGGGGCATTCCTCTCGCATAGGTTTTTAAACGGTTGCGATTCTTCACTTCGTTCAGAATGACAAAGAGCGTTCAGAACGACAGACAGAAGTTTTTAGAAAGGGGGTGCGGGGGAAAACCTTTTGCAAAAGGTTTTCCCCCGCAAAGAACCACCCCGCCGCCGTAGGCGGCACCCCTCCGAGGGAGGGGAATTTTTTAAAGGTCGGGGATTTCTCGACTTCGCTCGAAATGACAAAGGGGGGGGGGCGGGGCGTTTCTCTGTTCGGTAGAGAATGCCGCGTCGCGCTTTCGCGCTCCTCGCAATGACCAAAGGAAATGCGTTCCGCTCGCCTTTTAATTTCGCAACAAGTCTAATGACCAAAAGGGGGGCGGTTCGCAATCGCGTTGTTGAAAGTTTTTGGGAAAGGTGCGGAAAACCCTTTTTTAAAAAAGGGTTTTCCGCAAAGATTTAACAAGCCCCCCCCTCTCTCTCACTCTTTCTTACAAACGCGCCAAACTGTCTTCCAAACGCTCGACCGTCATGGACTTGCCGAACAGTTCGGCCAGTTCGGTCGCGCCGCCGGGGGTGCTCAATGTACCCGACAAGGCAATGCGCATGATCCAAAAAAGAGCCGCCTTTTTAAGGGCTTTCGCTTCGGCGAACGCCGAGGTTGCGCGGTACAGTTCAGCGTTAGCCCACTCCGTTTCGGGGACGGCTTTCAACAGGGCAAGGAGTTCGGGCAATAACGCGCGCGCCGCGTTTAAATCGGTTTTGTTCTTTTCGTTCGCGAATAGGTTCAAATCATAATTCTCGAAGTTGTCGATAAACGACAACAGGCGCGGAATGTCCGAAAAGGCTTCCGTGCGCGTGTGCAGCAGGTTGTCCAAAAGGCCGTAGTCGAAGCGGTTGTTTTTCGCCGCCGACTGCTCGTACCACGGCGCGGCGAGGCGGCGATACTCCTCGCGGGGCAGTTCCTTGACGTATTGCGCGTTCAGCCAGCGCAGTTTCGGCTCGTCGAAAATCGACGGCGATTTGGATATGCCCGCCAAAGAAAACGCGTCGGCCAATTCCTCCGGCGTGAATTTTTCCCGCTCGGATTTCGGGTTCCAGCCCAAGAGCGCGATGTAGTTGATCACCGCCTCCTTTAAATAGCCCTGTTTCAACAAATCCTCGTAGGACGCGTCGCCGCGCCGCTTGGAGAGTTTGTGCTGCGCGTCCTTCATGATCGGTTGCAGGTGAATGTATTGCGGCAGTTCCCACCCGAACGCGCGGTAAAGATGATTGTATTTCGGCGTGCTGGACAGGTACTCGATCCCGCGAATCACGTGCGTGATCCCCATCAAGTGATCGTCCACCACGTTCGCGAAATTGTAGGTCGGCAGCCCGTCCGATTTGATGAGGATGTTGTCTTCGAGATCCTTGTTGTCGATCGTGATGTCGCCGAAAATCAGGTCGGTATAGGTCGTCGCGCCCGTTTCGGGCATGTTCTGGCGGATCACATACGGCTCGCCCGCCGCGAGTTTGCGCTCGGTTTCCCGTTTGCCGAGGGACAGGCAGTGTTTGTCGTACTTGGCCGCGCCGCCGTCGTGAAGTTCTTGCAGGCGGCCCTTATCGCAAAAGCAGTAGTACGCGCCGCCCTGCTCGATCAGTTTGCGGGCGTAGTCCGCGTAGATGTTTTTGCGTTGGCTTTGAACGTAGGGGCCGCAGGGGCCGCCCACGTCGGGGCCCTCGGAGTAGTTTAGCCCCACGTCGCGCAGCGTGTTGTAAATAATCTCGACCGCGCCCTTTGTATAGCGGCCCGCGTCGGTGTCCTCGATGCGCAGGATAAAGTCGCCGCCGTTCTTTTTGGCGAACAGATAGGCGTACAGCGCGGTGCGCAGGTTGCCGATGTGCATGTATCCCGTCGGGCTGGGCGCGAAGCGGGTGCGGATTCGGGGGGCGTCGTTTGTCATGGTTTTATGCGTTTTTTTTTGCGAGGGAAACCTTTTTATAAAAAGGTTTCCCTCGCGCTCCTTTCTAAAAATTTCAACAGAAGGCGAAAAGGGAATGGGGAATTGAGAGGTAGGAAGGACGGGGTAGGAAGTAGGAAGTAGGAAGGACGGGGTAGGAAGTAGGAAGTAGGAAGGACGAAGTAGGAAGTGTCGGTCGGGTTCCGCCTGAGCAAGCCTGTCGGCGGGCATGAAACATAAAGCATAATAAAAGCCCCTTTTTGCATAAGCATCCGACACTTCGTCCTTCGTCCTTCCTACTTTCTAATTCCTACTTACAATAAACTGCCCGCGCCTTTCACAGCATAACTTTGTCTCGGCGTATGTACAGCGACAAATGCCCGCGAAGTTTCTCGTACTTCGCGCCCGTCAAGGCGTGCAAAATGAAATCGGTCTGATTGTAGGAATAAAATTTGTCCTTCGCGATGATGATGTGGTCAAGCAGCGCGATTTCCAACGCCGCCAACGCTACGCACGAATCCCGCGTTACCGCGTCGTCCTCCGCCGAGGGCGTCGGGTCGCCGCTCGGGTGGTTGTGTACCAAAATCACCTTGCTCGCGCCGCGCGACATCGCCGTCTTGACAATCGTCCGCGCGTTCAACGCCACGCTCTGCGGCATGTACTCCGTCTTCATGTCTACGTTGATGACCCGGTTCGCCGCGTCCAAACACATGATGTAGACCAATTCGTAATCCTCGTACTTCATGCGGTTGCGGACAAAGCCCAAAACGCTTTGCGTCGAGTCCATCACCTGCGCGGCGGGCGCGGCCGGCGGCGGCAATAACAAAAACGCCCGGTACATCACCGCTAAATCCAACGCCGCCCGCGCCGTCATGCCCTTCACCGACTTTAATTCCGTCGGCGCAGCCCGGAAAATTTCCAACAGGCCGCCGAATTTCTCGATCAGCCGGTGCGCCGTCTCCGACGTGTTCCGCATCGGGATGCTGCGGTATAACAGCATCTCTATTACCTCGTGCGGCGCGAAGCCGTCCAGCGACAGGCTCGTTAAAAAACGTTTGTACATCCTGTCCCGATGGTCGCTGTGCAAATTGCTCGCTTCCGATTTGAAAGCGTTTTTCGGTTTTGTTGTGTCGTCCGCCATTTTATTTTCCTTATCGGGGTTTTGCCGTGAGCGCGGTCCGCGCGGGGCGCGGCGCAGAGCGGCGTCGGCCGCGGCCAGAGCATTGATAGTAGGGTTGCAGAGAAATTAAATTGAGAGTAGACTTTGAACGCTATTTTGTGGTATACTAATTATACCGAAATTTTTGCGAATTGACAAACGGAATAAGGCGCGTTTATGAAAACGGCTTGCCATTGGAAGTGAAATTATGAAAATTAACCCTGTCACGGCGGAAATCTTAAAGGATTTAACCGAATTGGCCGCGATACCCAGCGTCAAAGCCGACCCCGAACCCCTCGCGCCGTTCGGGCGCGAAGCGCGGCGCGCTCTCGATTGGTTTCTGAAAAAGGGGCGCGAATACGGCTTGGCCGTTTTGGACGCCGACGGCTACGCCGGGCATTTGGAACTGCCCGCCGCCGCGCAGGGCGGGAAACCGATTGGCGCGGGCGGGAAATTAGCGGGCGTGTTGGTGCATTTGGACGTAGTGCCCGCGCGGGGCGAGGGTTGGCGGACGCCGCCTTTTTGCCCGACCGTGGCCAGCGGGCGGCTTGTGGGGCGCGGCGTGGCCGACGACAAGGGCGCGGCGGTCGTGCTGCTGCACGTATTGAAGCGGTTGAAAGCGGAGGGCGCGGCGTTGCGGAATACGGTGCGGCTGATTGCGGGCTGCGACGAGGAGAGCGGCAGCGCGTGCGTAAAGCATTATTTTGAAAAGCGCGCGATGCCCGATTTCGGGTTTTCGCCCGACGCGGATTTCCCGTTGATTTTCGCCGAAAAGCACAGCGTGCGGCTGAATTTGGTTTTTCCGATGGGCGCGGCGTTTCGGGCGGGCGTACAGGGCATTTTGGGCGATTTCGTGGGGAATATCGTGCCGGAGTACGCTGCCGCGCTTTTGCGGAACGCAAAAGCGGGCAGCGCACAGTCCACAGTCCACAGTCCACAGTTAAAGGACGGGAACAATGCGCAATGCAACGGACATTTTTCTTTGAGTGAGCCCGTCAAAGATTGCCCGTCAAAAGAGCGCGGACATTTTTCTTTAAGCGAGCCCGTCAAAGATTGCCCGTCGAAAGAAAATAGTCCGGCCAAAAAAGAAAAATCGGTCGGGGAAGTTTTATCGGGCTGCGCTGAAAAGGATACGGCCGCACTTCCCAATTCGGAAAAAGAATGTCATTATGAATGTGAAAATTCTCAATCCGAACTTCTCAATTCTCAATTCTCAATTCTCAATTCGGAAAGCGTTTCCTTTGAAAAAATCGAATTTCACGGCCGCGCGGCTCACTCGATGGAATGCTTTAAGGGCGACAACGCGCTGTGGAAACTGTGCGCGGAACTGCGAAAGCGGTTCCCCGACCCCGCGCTGGACTTTATCGCCGACAAAATTTGCGGCGAGACCGACGGCAAAAAGTTGGGGATTGCCCGCGACGACGGGGTCAGCGGCGCGTTGACCTGTAATTTTTCCGTGATGAGTTACGCGGACGGGAAGTTGTCGCTGTCGCTGGACGCGCGTTGCCCCGTGAACGGTAAGCCCGAGGAAATCGCGGGCATCGTGGAAAAGTCGCTGCCCGAGGGGGCGGCGGCCGAGGCGGTGATCAATTACGGGTACGCGCTGGATAAAAACGACCCGCTCGTGCGGGTTTTGTTGGGCGCGTACCAAACGGCCACGGGCAAGCGGGACGGGCCAAAAGCGACGGGCGGGGGGACTTACGCGCGGTATTTAAAGCGCGGCGTCGCGTTCGGGCCGATGTTCGACGGCACGGACTATAAAATCCACGCGCCGGGCGAGAATTTGCCGATCGATGAAATCGGGACGCTGTTCGATATTTATTATAGGGCGGTCAAGGGGTTGGGGGACTTATAGATCGTCGTTGCGCCCCGGTAAATAATCCGTCGTGACGTTACCGCGCGGGGTTTGGAAAACAAGTCAAGAAAGAGGGGTGTCGGCATTGGTTTAAAGTTTGTTGAAAAGGCGCATGGTGGTGAGGATATTGTCCTTTTGGCGGGGTTCGAGAGAATTGTACAGTTTCAATAGTTGCCGCTCGTCGTTTCTTAAATCGAAATCGGAAAAGTTACGGAAATTGCCCGCCTCGTCCGTCAAGCCCAAAAGATAGTCGGCGGTCACGTTTAAATAACAGGCGACCGCCGCGATTGCCGTCGCCGTCGGGTCGCGCTTGTCCAATTCCCAAAGGGACACGATACTTTGGGTGTAGTTGATTTCCTCCGCCAATTTTTTTTGGCTGAAATTCTTTTCCTCGCGCAATTCTTTTAGGCGTTTCGCAAATTTCATCGTAAATTTCATAATAATAGATTACAATAGTTGTCGATAAAAACGGTTGACAAGACTATTGTTGTCAAATTATTTTGAAATATGCGAGGAAAAAATCATGATGTCGGTAAAAAACAAAAAAAGTTTATTCATTCTGTTGTTTGCCGTAATTCTTGTTGCCGTCATATCGGCGGGGTGCGGCAAGAAAGACGTGAAGGAAAATAACGACGGCGGGCAAGCCGGAAGTATTGCAATTTCTATTAAGGGGTCGCCGACGACGATAGACGCGGGGCAAAATTATTCGATAAACTTGAATTGCACAAATGTCAGTGAAAGCGGCGTTGCGTTTCAATTTGTGACCGGCGGCGAGTACGCCTATATAACCGGTAAAACATTATATATTTTATCGACTGCGCCGCATAATACAATGATTAAGTTTAAGGCGGTAAGCGGCGCGGTGAACAGCAATGAATTAGCGGTTGTGGCGACGAACAGCGCGCAAGTATCGAATGAGGAAAAGGCTCTGAAAAAGGCGCAATTAGAATCGGAATTACAGTTCCTTTATCAAAAGTTGACGGCAGCAAATAATGAAGTAATTCGGGCGCAAAATGAATACGATGCCGCAAAAGCCGCTTATAACAGTATACCTGGTAATGCCTTAACTGGTGTTCGGCAGAATGCGTCGGATAGGGTTTATGCCGCAGCCGTAAGTTTGGTGACAGCGAAGTATAATGTGGATGATCTAAATCGTCAAATATCCATTAAACAAAGCCAAATTTCCGCGCTTCGTTGATCTCGCGTGGGCATATATAGAAATACGCGGGTATCCTATTGACAGAACCTAATCTATAAATATCAAAACCGGAAAATAACGTAATTAAACATGGGAGGTTTAAATGAACACTTATCAAGAATGGTTGGACTTAATCGAAACATTGCCGTCGGGTACCGAGTTTTCCCTTGGACAGCGTTGGCGGGAGAAAAAAGGAATCCGCATCGGGAAAACCGAGGCGATAAGGTGGGGGCGCGATTTTTTTCAAGAATACAAAAAATACAATGTCAAGTTTTTAGGCAAAAACTCGGCTAATCTTTGTATGTATAAAAAATTGTAAGTAGCGTTTCATCTATTGCGCCGGAAGAAATAAAAAAAGATTTAAGACAAGAATAAGCGCGATTCTATGGATTAGGCGGGGTTTGTTCCCCGCGTTCGGGCGCGTCGTCGTTCGCCGCGCCTTTCGGCGGCGTGTCGGGGAAACGCTTTAAATACGCTTTTACCCCTTTGTACAGCGGCAAGCCGAGTCCGTATACCGCCGCGCTCTGCCCGATTGCGATCGAGAGAAAACCGCACAAGTAAATCAGGAGCGGAGCGGAAACGGCTATGCCGATCGCTTCCAGATCGCCGCCTATGTAGGCAAAGATTATTAGCGGGACGATTAGGGCGTTAATCAAGACGGGGGGCAGGGCCGATATGCAAATGTGCTTTTTGAGGCGGTAACCGATTAAATAGGTCAGCAGGGCGGCGATGAGCGTCGCCAATGTGCCGAATACTATGTCCGTCCACATGCCCGTGAAAAGGTTGGAAATCAAGCAGCCGAGAACGACGCCGATTGCCGCTTCGGGCAGGAGCGCGGGCAGGATTGTGAGCGATTCGGCGAAACGCAGTTGAATCGGCCCGTAGGAAAGGGGCGCGGCAAGGAGCGTGACCGCCGAATAGAGGGCGGCGATAACGGCGGCGCGGGCGAGTTGCTTTGCGTTGCGGGGCGCGAGGGGGGCAAAGAAATTTGAAATTTTGGACATTGAAAGAGCCTCCTGTTTTTTTACGCGGGTTTTCAGGCACCGCGAATAGTAGGTAATAGGGAATAAGTAATAGGTAAGAGGTAGGAGGTAATAGGTAATAGGTAAGGTTGAAGTGGAAAGGTAAAGTAGGAAGTAGGAAGGACGAAGGACGAAGTGCGGTCGAGGTTACGTAATACGGGTTTGTCGGCGGGTAAGAAACGTATAGCATAATAACGGTTTTGATTTGCGTAAGCGTCCGATACTTCCTACTTTCTACTTCGTCCTTCCTACTTCGGAAAAACCACCCCGCCGCCTTTTGGCGGCACCCCTCCGAGGGAGGGGAATTTTTCGGCGGTGGGGGATTTCTCCGCTCCGTTCGGGGTTGTACCCCGAACTCCGGTCGAAATGACAGGACTATGCGCAATGCCCTTTATCCGAACCTATTACTTATTACCTATTACTTATTACCTATATCCGAACCTTTTACCTCTTACCTCTTACCTATTACCTATTACACGCCCCCCATATGCCTTTCAAGCATAGAATTTTAAGATTTCCTCTTGAATCCTATCGACGGTTTCGGCGGGGGACAGACCCGTGTTGTCTATCACGATGTCCGCGTATTTGTGGTACCGCTCGCGGCGGCGGGCCGCTATCTTCTTTAACGCGCGCGCTTTGAACGGGCCCTTTAAAAGCGGGCGGTTCTTTTCGCGCTTTAAACGGCGCGCCAATTCCTTGTGGCCGCAGGTCAACAGCACGATCAGCCCGTAACGCTTTAACTTTTCCATGCTGTCGTCGCGCTCCGGCACGCCGCCGCCCGTCGCTATTACCGTGTTCTCAAAGTAATATACCCGATCCACGATTTTGGCTTCGAGGTCGCGGAACGCTTCCTCGCCGTGTTCCTTGAAACAATCCGCGATTTTCATGCCGTACTCGAACTCGAAAAACGCGTCCGTGTCCATGAAATGCATGTCCAAACGGTCGGCAAGCATCTTGCCCGCCGAGGTCTTGTACGTTCCCATCATGCCGGTGAGAACGATATTGGTAATGAGGACTTTGTTTGTTCCACTCATAATATTCCTTTCTCAAAGGGGGACGTCGCTCGCTCTTTGGCCGGTCAGGCGGGCATTCGCGGCATCGTCTCGCTCGTGCCCCCTTTGTGTCCCCCTGTTGATGAAGCCTAATTCGCTACGCATGTCCGTCAAGGCAGCCGGCTCGCTTATGTACGGCTTCATCATTAAGGGCGGAAAGTCAGGCAAAGCCCGACTTTCCGGGAGCGGTTTCGCGTTTTTATCGGTTTGCAAATTAGATATAAAGGTAAGAGGTAAGAGATTAGGTAATAAGTAATAGGTAATAAGTAATAGGTAATAAGTAATAGGTAAGAGGTAAGGTTGAAGTGGAAAGGTAAAGTAGGAAGTAGGAAGGACGAAGTGCGGTCGGGGTTACGTAATACGGGTTTGTCGGCGGGTAAGAAACGTATAGCATCATAACGGTTTTGATTTGCGTAAGCGTCCGATACTTCCTACTTTCTACTTCGTCCTTCCTGCTTCAAAAGAACCGCCCCGCCGCCGTTCGGCGGCACCCCTCCGAGGGAGGGGAATTTTTCAGCGGTGGGGGATTTCTCAACTGCGCTCGCTTTGCTCGCTCCGCTCGAAATGACAGTATTATGCGCATTCGGAATGAAAACTTTTTGCGCGATTCTCTTTATCCGATACCTATTACCTATTACTTATTACCTATTACCTAACCTTTATCTTGTAACACCGCTTCCACGGCCAGCCTGTAACTGTCCGCGCCGAAACCGGAAATCACGCCTCGGCAGACCTCGCCGATCACCGACTTGTGCCGAAATTCCCCCGCGCGCGCCCATAGGTTGGTTAAATGCACTTCGACGGCCGGGCATTTCAAAATCGCCAGCGCGTCGCGTATCGCATGGGAATAATGTGTGTACGCGCCCGCGTTGATTATCACGCCGTCCGCCCCCGTTTGCGCTTGTATACAGTCGATCAGCGCGCCCTCGGAATTGCTCTGAAAGAACGTGAAATCAACGTCGGGAAAACGCTTTGCGAGGCCGGCGTTGATGTCCTCTATGCTGACGCCGCCGTAGACGCTTTCCCGCAGGCGCAGGACATTCAAATTCGGGCCGTTAATGATTGTTATTTTATTCATCTTTCTTTTTGTCGGAAAACCCTTTTTGAAAAAAGTGTTTTCCAAACCTTTCCTAAAAACTTTTAACCGTTCGCTTTGCCCGCGTCCACCCCGCCGAGAGAGAGGGAATTTTTCAGCGGTAGGGGATTTCTCGGCTTCGCTCGAAATAAACTTGTAGCGAAATTAACTTGCGGCGGCCTTGCGCGTCTTTTTGTGACAAACTTTGATAAAAATTTCGATAGTAGCGTTGCTACAATCATCAATTTTTATCTTTGTTTGTCGCAAAAATCCATCGC
>JAISFM010000301.1 GCA_031263605.1 Clostridiales bacterium
AGGACGATGCCGCCGCCCACGACAATCAGCGTCACGGTTATGGCGGCCTCGAGGTTTCGGCGGAACATGCGCGCGGTCAACGCCATCACCGTGGGATAGACGGGGCCGATTCCAAACCCCGCGGCGGCCAGCAGGCCGATCCCGAAGCGGCCGGACAAAACGCCCGCGACCGTCGCGGCGGCGGCGAAGCCGGTGAACAGCATCAACGCCCTTTCGAAGCCGAGTTTGTCGGCGAGGGGGCCGAGGGCCAGCCGCGCGAGCGTAAAACAGACAAAGAACGCGGTGAGCGCGAGCGCCGCTTCGTTTTCCGAAAATCCCCGCGCTTTTTCGGCGAAGTTGACGAGCCAGCCGCCCGCGCCCATTTCGCAGGTGACCCCCAGGGACAACAGCGCGATGACGAGCCACGCCGAGGGGTCTTTTAAGTGCTTTCGATAATCGACGGCGTTTTTTGTGCCGCCTTGACCGGGCAAACGGCAGAGCAGCGCGGGTATAACGGGTAAAAACGCGCTCGACAGGACGATCAAATACATATAGCGCCAGCCCAATTCGCCCGTTCCGAACCGCGCGCCCATCAGCCCGGCGGACAGCATGGGCGACACGCAGGAACTCAAACCGTAAAAGCCGTGCGCCAGATTCATTTTCGCGCCCGTGTTTTTGGTGAAGGCGGCCGCCGCCATGAGGCCGAGGACGATTTCCAGCATTCCGTTGCCCAGATACATTAAAAAATAGGAAAGGGCTAAAACGGGGAACGCGGGCGCGAAGCAAATGCACGCGCCCGCGGCGGCCATAACCGTCAAGGCAACGGTCAGACTCATGCGCGAGCCGATTTTGCGCGAGAGCGCGGCGGTATACCCGCAGGCGGTCAAATAGGCCAATGAATTTGTCGCGAGGAGCAGGCCGACCTGAAACGCGCTCAATGAAAAGTCCGCCTGAATGCGGGGGACGGCGGGCCCTTTTATATTTTCGGAAAATCCGAAAATCAGATAGCCCGAGAAAATCGCCAATGACAATAAAAAAGCCTTTCGGCGTGTATTTTGTTTCATTTCGTGTATTATACAGAATTTCGCGCGGAAAGGCAATCGAATACAGACAGGGGGGGAGTGAACAAGTTACGCATATTATGATATAATAGTAGGCATGAGACCGATAAGAATAGAAGAAGGAGGAAGAGTCCCAAATGCAAGAGCGAGAGGGAACAGCGGAACGCGGGATTTAACGGGTCGGGAACACAGAGGTGTTTCTGCAAGGCGTGCGGGAAGTACTATACGCTTAACGGGAAATCGATAGCGTATCCGGATGAGACTTCCTTTCTCTTCCATCTCTCCCTATTATACCTCAAAACTCACTATTTGTCCACTCCTCAATTGCAAAGGGAGTGTGCAATCCGCGTTGCTCATGAACACGGCTCGGCCTTGCGCGGAGGACAGCGATAAGCGTCCATTGTTGCCAATCTCTATATAAAAAGGCGCGTTTCGTGTTTTGTAGAGATTGCCGCGTCGCGCTCCTCGCAATGACCGGCAGCAACGCTGTTTGTACACTCCCATGGCATGTTTGTACCAGGGCAAACGCATGAATATGTCTTGTTGATATATATTGTGCCAAAAAGTTTGTTTAAGAAAGCAGATAATTAGATAATTCTATAAATGGTCATTTTGAGAGTGCGAATGGCTCGTGAAGTCTTTTGTGTTTATAAGGTTTGGATTCAAGTATACGAAAAAACCTTCGTCTCACATCGACATTTTTAGTTGGTTATGTCTTTTACCTATTCATGCGTTCGCCCTGATGTTTGTACACTCCCATTGCAAAGATGTTTGTACACTCCCAATTGCAAAGAGTTTGTACACTCCCAATTGCAAAGATTTGTCCACTCCCCAATTGCAAAGATGACTTGACATTATGCCCCCGTTCCTGTATACTGGTACTTGAATCGTAAAGTTTAGGTAAAGTATACGCGGAGGAGACTCACGAATGACAACTTTTTATTCCGTACTGTCCCTGTTGACCGGCGTCGGCGTCTTTTTGGTCGGCATCGTCATGTTCAGCGAATGCCTCGAAAAGAACGCTTCGCGCGGGATGCGGTCGCTGTTCAAAAAAATCAGCAACAGCCGCGCGGCCGGCGTCGGCATCGGCGCGGGCGTCACCGCTATCATCCAGTCCTCTACGGCCACCACGGTCATGGTCATCGGCCTTGTGAACGCGGGCATTTTGACCCTGTTTCAGGCCACCGCCATCATCATGGGCGCGAATATCGGCACCACCGTCACGGGTCTTTTGGTTTCCCTGTCCACCTTTGAAATCAAGTACGCCTTTATGGCGATGGCTTTCGCGGGCGCGTTCGTAAAATTGATTACGAAAAAGGATACCGCCGTCAAAATCTGCGACCTTTTGATCAGTTTCGGCATTCTGTTCGTCGGCCTCGAATTGATGAGCAAGGCCCTGTCCGATAACGAGACCCTCAAAAACTTTTTCATGGGCATATTCGAGGCCGTCAATTTCCCCTTGCTGTTAATCCTGCTCGGCGCGGTTTTCACCGCGGTCATACAGTCCTCGTCCGCGTCCACGGCGATCTTTTTGACGATGATCGGCGGCGGCCTGTTGGATTTCGACAGCGCGCTGTATCTGGTTTTGGGCGCGAATATCGGCACCTGCATCACCGCCCTGCTCGCGTCTTTGACCGCCAACACCAATTCCAAGCGCGCCGCGCTGATCCATATTCTGTTCAATTTTATCGGCACCATCGTTTTTACCGCGCTCGTGTGGCCGCTGGAAGGCGTCCTCGTGCCGTTCTATCAAAAACTGATCCCCGACCCCGTTTGGCAGTTGTCTATATTCCACGTCGTTTTTAACGTCACGACGACGCTGCTCCTCGTTTGGTTCATCAAGCCGCTGAACCGGCTGACCTGCTTCCTTATCAAGGACAAGGAGAAGGGCGAGGACGTTTTGCGCCCGACGTACATCGACGAGCGGCTTTTGTCCGCGCCGCCGATCGCCATCGAGCAGACCAAGAAGGAAATCGTCGGCATGGCGGAAAGGGCGCGCGACAATTTGTGGCTGGGCATAAATGCGCTTTTGAACCGCGACTTGGCCGACAAGGAAAAGATTGCGGCGGAGGAGGAGAGGATCAATTTCCTCAACCGGTCGCTGGCGCGGTATTTGGTCAAGTTGTCTACCGCGCCGATTACTTATGCCGACGAGAAACTGATCGGCGGCTTTCACCATGTCATCAACGATGTCGAGCGGATCGGCGACCACGCGGTCAACTTTTTAGAGGACGCGGCGTTGATGAAGGAGCACGGCTGTCAGTTTTCGGAAAAGGCCGTTGAGGAATTGAAGGCCATGTATGGGAAGATTTCCGAATTGTTCGCTTTGAGTTTGGATGTTTTCGTGGCGCGCAAGCCCGCCAAACTGAAAGTCG
>JAISFM010000323.1 GCA_031263605.1 Clostridiales bacterium
AAAGCGGATGGAATTGCGATGAATTTTTGTGGCAAACAAAGATAAAAATTGAAGATTGTAGCAACGCTACTATCGAAATTTTTATCAAAGTTTTCCGCGAAAAGGCACGCAAGGACACCGCGTGTTAGTTTTAGGACAGGTCTAATATAGGCTGCAAAATGCATACCGATATAATTAAAAACAATGCGAGGAGAACGACATGAAAATCAACGCAAACTTCTTTAACTTAAAGGACGATTACCTGTTCGCGACGGTCGCCGACAAAGTGGCCGCGTACAAACGGGCGAACCCGGGCAAGGACGTGATCCGTTTGGGGATCGGCGACGTTACTTTGCCGCTGCCGCCCGCCGTGGTGAAAGCGATGGCCGCCGCCGCTCTGGAAATGGGGCAGGGCGCGACGTTCCGCGGGTACGGCGAATACCGCGGCTATCCGTTCTTGCAGGAGGCCGTCGCGAAGTACTACGAGGGGAAAGGCGTCGCCTTGGAAGACTCGGAAATCTTTATCGGCGACGGCGCGAAAAGCGAACTCGGCAATATATTGGACGTCTTTGACAAGGATAACACCGTGCTGATTCCCGATCCGGTGTATCCGGTTTACGTGGACACCAACGTCATGGCGGGGCGCAGGGCGATATTTCAGGACGGCAACGCGGGGAACGCGTTCCTGCCCTTGCCCGACGAAAGCGTCAAAGCGGATATTATCTATATTTGCTCGCCCAACAACCCGACCGGCGCGGTGTACGGCAAAGCGGGCCTCAAAAAATGGGTGGACTACGCGAGGGCGCAAAACGCGGTGATCCTGTTCGACGCGGCCTACGAGGCGTTTGTCCGCGATAGTTCCCTGCCGACCAGCATCTATCAAATCGAGGGCGCGGACACTTGCTGCATCGAATTTTGCTCGCTGTCCAAAACGGCGGGCTTTACGGGGACGCGTTGCGGCTACACGGTGGTTCCGCATAAATTGAAATACGGCGGCGCGGAACTGAACAAGTTATGGTACCGGCGGCAATCGACCAAATTCAACGGCACGGCCTATGTGATTCAGCGCGCGGCCGAGGCGGTCTTCACGCCCGAGGGCTTCGACGAAACCCGCGTCAACATCGCCTACTATTTGGGCAACGCGAAAGTGATCGGCGATTCCCTGAAAAAGTTGAGCATATGGTTCACGGGCGGCGAAAACTCGCCCTACATATGGTTGAAATGCCCGAATAACCTGACCTCGTGGGAGTTTTTCGATTTCCTTTTGAACGAGGCCAACGTCGTAGGCACGCCCGGCGTGGGTTTCGGCAAAAACGGCGAGGGCTTTTTCCGCCTGACCGCGTTCGGCGACCGCGAAAATGTCGTTCGGGCGGTTGAACGCGTCGAGCGTTTATTATCTTAACGGGAAATTCAAATGGCGGTTTTCCCGTCAAGGCTTTGGGCAAACATTTGGTAATTTGACATAAATATGGTATACTATACACAGCGTAAAGTTTTTTGGAAAAGGCGCGGAAAAACCGTTTTTGCAAAAAAGGTTTTTCCGCAAAATTTTGTATAAAAGATTTACATAAAAGGAGACCGATCATGAACAAGAAAACCATCAGGGACGTTGACGTAAACGGCAAAAGGGTATTGGTGCGGGCGGATTTTAACGTGCCGCAGGACGGCGGCGGCGCGATTACGGACGACACGCGGATCAAGGCCGCGCTGCCGACGATTGAATACCTGCTCAATCACGGCGCGAAAGTGATTTTGACCTCGCATTTGGGACGGCCGAAGAACGGTTTCGAGGAAAAATTATCGTTAAAGCCCGTCGCGGCTCGCCTCAACGAATTGTTGGGCGGCAAGGTCGCTATGGCGGCGGACGTGGTGGGCGAGGACGCGAAAAAGCGCGTCGCGGCGTTGAAGCCCGGCGAAGCCGTCCTCTTGGAAAACGTCCGTTTCCACAAGGAAGAGGAAAAGAACGACCCCGAATTTTCGCGGCAACTGGCGGCGTTGGCGGACATATACGTCAACGACGCGTTCGGGACGGCGCACCGCGCGCACTCCTCGACGGCGGGCGTGACGCAATTTTTGAAAACGGCGGTCGCGGGCTTTCTGATTGAAAAGGAACTTGAAATCATGGGGGGCGCGCTGGAAAACCCGAAACGCCCCTTTATCGCGATTTTGGGCGGCGCGAAGGTCAGCGACAAAATCGGCGTGATCAACAACCTGCTAAATCGGGTGGATTGCCTGTTGATCGGCGGCGCGATGGCGTACACGTTCATCAAGGCGCAAGGCGGCAAGATAGGGGACTCGAAGGTAGAGAACGACAAAATCGGCCTCGCGTCCGAACTCATCAAGAAAGCGGCCGATAAAAAAGTCGCGCTCCTTCTGCCCGTGGATAACGTGGCGGCGCGGGAATTTTCCAACGACGCGCCACAAAAAATTGTGGCCAGCGACGGCATTCCCGACGGGTGGCAGGGTTTGGACGTAGGCCCCAAGACGCGCGAATTGTTCGCCGACAGGATCAAAGCCGCCAAGTGCGTGATTTGGAACGGGCCGATGGGCGTGTTCGAGTTTCCGAACTTCGCGGCCGGCACCAAGGCGGTGGCCGAAGCGTTGGCGGCGAGCGGCGCGACGACGATTATCGGCGGCGGCGACAGCGCGGCGGCGGTCGAGCAAATGGGCTTCGCGCAAAAGATGACGCACATTAGCACGGGCGGCGGCGCGTCGCTTGAATTTTTAGAGGGGCTTGAATTACCGGGCGTAGCGTGCTTAAACGATAAATGACTTTGGAAATTGAGAATTGAAAATTGAGAATTGAGAAGTTTCGGATTGTGTAGTTTGTCCGCCGACAGGCGGCTGGGTGGTTGCATAATTCTTTATCCTTAATTTGTCAATTGTAAATTGTAAATTGCAAAATCATACAATATGTTAAAGTTTTTTGAAAGGGGTTCGGGGGAAACTTTTTGACAAAAAAGTTTCCCCCGACAAAAGAAAAACACCGACAATAATTGTGCATTGTGCATTGTGCATTGTGCATTGTGCATTGTGCATTGTGCATTGTGCATTGTGCATTAGAAAAAAAGGAACTATAAAACAATGGGAAACAAGTTAATCGCGGGCAACTGGAAAATGAATTTCACGGTTGCCGAGAGCGTGGATTTTATCGGGCGGGTCAAATCCTTGATTAAAAACGTTCATAAAACCGGCATGTGCATATGCGCGCCGTTCACGTCTTTGCACGCCCTATCGGGCGCGTTGCGGGGGACGGGCATAGCCCTCGGCGCACAGAATATCGCGTGGGCGGACAAAGGCGCGTTCACGGGCGAAATCAACGCCGCGCAATTAAAAGAGGCGGGTGTTGAATATACGGTTATCGGGCACAGCGAGCGGCGGCACATGTTCGGCGAGACCGACGAAACCGTGAGGTTGCGGACGGCGGCCGCGCTGAAAAACGGGTTTGCCCCGATCGTTTGCGTGGGCGAGACCGACGCGGAGCGGACGGCGGGAAAAACGGAATCGGTTTTGAAAAGGCAAACCGTCGCCGCGCTGACGGGGCTGTCGGCAGCGGACGCCGAAAAAACCGTATTCGCTTACGAGCCGGTTTGGGCGATCGGGACGGGCAAGAACGCCACGCCCGCGGATGCCGACGGCACGGTTAAATTCATTCGCGGCACGGTCGCCGCGTTGTACGGCGCGGCGACCGCCGAAAAAATTAAAATCCTGTACGGCGGCAGCATGAACGCGGCGAACTGCGCCGATTTGCTGGCGATGCCCCACATTGACGGCGGCCTGATCGGCGGCGCGAGTTTGAAAGCGGAGGATTTTAATACGATTATACAGGCGGCGGAAAGGCTATAAAGGGAATAGGGAATAGATGAGGGCTATGTAAGATGGAAGATGGAAGGTACTATTGTCATTCCGAACGCGCATAGCCCTGTCATGATCTGATCGAAGTCGAGCAGGCCCCTACAATTTGCGCAAAGCGCTTATTCTGAACAGAGTAAGAATCCCTGCCTCTGTTGTCATTAAACGGACGGTTTCTCATATAAGCCCGTCAAAAAGTTAGAAGTTTTTTAGAAAGGAGCGCGAGGGAAACCTTTTGCAAAAGGTTTCCCTCGCAAAAATAGTTCAATGCCAAAACCAACAATCCTAATCATCATGGACGGCTTCGGAATGCGCCCGGAAAAAGAGGGCAACGCGATAGCCGCACAAGGGACGCCCAACCTGATCAAACTCGCGAACGCCTACCCGTTTGCCACGCTGTCGGCTAGCGGCATGGACGTCGGCCTGCCCGCGGGGCAGATGGGCAACAGCGAGGTCGGGCATCTGAATATCGGCGCGGGGCGGATTGTCTATCAGGACATTTCGCGTATCGACAAAGCGATCGGCGACGGGGAGTTTTATCGGAACGCCGAGTTTCTGAACGCGATCAAACGGGCGGCGTCCCAACACAAGAACCTGCATTTCATGGGCTTGTTGTCGGATGGCGGGGTGCACAGCAGTTTAAAGCACCTTTTCGCGCTCATTAAACTGGCCAAACGCGAAAACTTCCCGGGCGACAGGCTGTTTATCCATTGCTTTATGGACGGGCGGGACGTGTCGCCGACCAGCGGCGCGGGCTTCGTCGGCATTTTGGAGGATTATCTGAAAACCGAGGGCGGCCGCGGCGCGGGCGCTTACGGCCGTATCGCGTCGGTGATGGGCAGGTATTACGCGATGGACCGCGACAACCGTTGGGAACGCGTCGCCGAGGCGTTCAACTGCATGACGGCGGGCAAAGGCTCGCGGATTTCCTCCGCGGCTCCCTATGTGGCGGCGGGCTACAAAAACGGCGTGACCGACGAATTTGTCAAGCCGGCGACGGTGACCGATCCCGCGGGCAATTCGATCGGGTTGATCGGCGGCGGCGACAGCGTGATTTTCTATAATTTCCGTTCCGACCGCGCGCGAGAGATTTCACAGGCGTTTCTGTATCCGGACTTCGACAAATTCCCGCGCGGCAACGGGTATGTTCCGGTCAATTATGTGGGCATGACGCAGTACGACGAGCATTTCTCGGGCGTTTTGACGGCGTTCAAGCCCCAAAGCATGAGGAACACATTGGGCGAGTACGTCGCGTTTTTCCGTAAACGCCAACTGCGGATTGCCGAGACCGAAAAATACGCGCACGTGACTTTCTTTTTCAACGGGGGGGCGGAGGACCCCAACCCCGGCGAGGACCGCGCGCTGATTCCCAGCCCCCGCGTGGCGACCTATGATTTAAAGCCCGAGATGAGCGCGCGCGAGGTGACCGACCGCGTGATCGCGGAGATTCGCCGCGACGTCTACGATTTGATTATTTTGAATTTCGCCAACTGCGACATGGTCGGACACACGGGGATTATGGAAGCGGCGACGCGGGCGGTCGGCACGGTGGACGAGTGCGTGGCGCGCGTAGTGGCGGCCGTCCACATGGCGGGCGGCTGCGCGTTGATCACGGCCGACCACGGCAACGCCGAGCAAATGCTCGCGCCGGACGGCTCGCCGCAGACGGCGCACACGACGAATCCGGTGCCGTTTATTTTGGCGGGGAACGCGTTTAAAAACATGAAACTGCGGGCGGGCGGCCGGTTGTGCGACATAGCCCCGACGATCCTGCGCGTGATGGGAATGCCGCAGCCCCCCGAGATGACGGGTCAAAGTTTGATATTGTAACTTTCAAAGTTGGATATTCTGTATTGAATGAGAGAACCCTTTTTGAAAAAAGGGTTCTCTCAAACTCTTTCCCAAAAACTTTCCGCGCCGTATAATAAAAGTATATGTCCATAAGAATAACCCCGCGCAAACGGCGGGGTTATTCTTATGGGAAAAGAAAGCACAAAAAGACAGGGTCAACAAAAGCGGCGCACGAAACGCGCAACCGCAACAAGGTTTATCCTTCCATTCAATTACTTTGAAAAGAACGGTTTCAACTCGGCCAACAGCGCGTCGGCTTTGTCGCTATGGATTTCCAACGTGATGGGCTTGGACAGGTCGAGGCTGAAAATGCCCAAAATAGATTTGGCGTCGATGACGAAACGCCCGCTCCGCAGATCGACTTCCATGTCGTATTTGTTGACGATGTTGACGAAGTCCTTCACATTTTCCGCCAGTTTCAGTGTAATCAATGCCGATTTCATAAAATTTCCGTCTCCTTTATTATATGATACGCTTATATTATAACATATTATTTAAAATTTGCAAATGGTTTAAACGTGAAATTTCACATTCCGTCTTTCCGGTCTTTCCTATTCGACTCTTTATCGGCAAATTTTATAACCGCGTTCATATCGCCGCCGGCGCCCAGCATATCGTACAACTCCGTCATATAGCGGATGT
>JAISFM010000010.1 GCA_031263605.1 Clostridiales bacterium
GTAGTAGCGGTAGCCCATATAGATGTCCTCGTCGTAGTGGACGTAATACTCGCCGTACCGCAGTTCCGCTTCCGTCAAGCCGCTCAAACCTTGGTTTTTGTAGGTGGGGTCGTTTTTCATGTCCCGAACGAACGTATCGACCAAATGCCCCGAGGGGTTGACCGTGCCGTCCATAATCCTCGGCAGCGCGAGTATGCCGTTGGAGCCGGGCATATTGACGTTGATTGCCGCCTTGAATTTCGCCATTTTGGCTTCCGCCGCCGCCGTCGAACCCGTATAGCCGTTGTCCGTATAGAGGTAATGGGCGGGGTCGTCCAAAAAGCCGAGTTCGACGTAAGACGAGCCGTTCACGACGACCATGATCTTATCGAAGTTGTCCATGACCATTTGCAGCATATCCACCTCGTTTTTGTCCAACTGCAAATAGTGGTCGTCCCAATGCCGCGCGCCGCTCAATTTGTACGCGTCGCTCCTCTCGGCAAACCCGCGTTGCAGGCTGGTCGTCGGCAGGTCGCTGCCCTCGCCCGCCGTCCGCGTCAAAAAGACGATGGCGAGGTCGTTGTAATTTTGGTAACTGCCGATAATATCCGACGTATAGGCGGAACGGGGCGTTTCCAAAATATCCATGCCCATGCGGTAGTTGTCTATGCTGGCATGGGGGTTTATCTTCGCGCCCGACTTGCCGCTGTCGTTATAGAACGCCTTCAAGGTGGGGTTCAACTCGAACACCGACGGGGCGAACGCGTCGTACACGCTTGTCTCGCCTTTCCAGTTGTCGCTGGAACCGAAGCCGCAATATATGAGGCTCGCCGAATTGTTGCCGAACGCGCTGGCCTTGATTTTTTGTCCGGACGGGGGTGTCATGGGCAAAAGCCCGTCGTTCTTTAAGAGCGTGAACCCTTCCTCGCAAATTTCTTGGTTCAGGCTGTTCGCGTCGGCGAGCATCGCGGCCGCGCTCGGATAGCCGAATTCAAAGTAGTTGTAATTCGCGTCGGCGAACGCGCCCCGATTAGTAGTTGCAAGATTCGGCGCGAACAGGCAGGCCGCCAATACCGCCGCCAAAACGCATTTCGCCCATGCCGGAACCCGTTTTTTTGTGTGTTTTTTATGCATTTCTCAATTCTCCTTATAATCAATTCTGCTTGTCATTGCGAGGAGGACGCGTAAAGCGTCCGACGTGGCAATCTCTATATAAAAAGGCGCGTTTCGTGTTTTGTAGAGATTGCCGCGTCGCGCTCCGCGCTCCTCGCAATGACCGGTAGCAACGCTATTTGTACTTCCCGTTTGCCCGTTAAACGCGTATCAAAATTTTATGCCGTTCGTGCCGATCGCCGAAATGCCGCTGTCCTCTAATGTCGGGCTCTGTACGGCGACCGCTTGCGCCGCGAAATAATAACTGTTCGCGGAATTGTAGTTGACGCCGAGAGCCGCCTTTACGAGGTTCGCGAAGTCTGTGCGGGCATTACTCTCTAAATAATAGTTGTTAAGGTTACCGCGTATAATATTGATCTTGTTGCCCGTACCGTCCGCCGCCGTAAAATACCCGACCATATTCACGCCGCCACCCGAACTCGCGTTTAAATCGACGTACATACGGATCGCGCCTACATAGGCGGATTTTTCCGCGCTCTCGGACGAGTAGATATAGAACATTACATATTCTACCGACGTACCGAACATCGAGCCCGCGCCGCGATCCAACGCTATCGGGCCGTTTTCCCTCTCGACATAAATAAGTTTGCTTTGCGAATTGTCGGGCGTTGCGAGCGGCGTTGTTACGATATCCTTTCTGTCCATATAGACCGCCTTCAACACGACCGCCTTGGTTACGCCGTACAAATACGCGGGCGTATTCGATACGAGGTTCCCGAGAATTTCCTCACCCTCGTTCCCCGTTACCTCGTACCAACCGAAGAACACCCAATCGCCCGGCTCCGTCGGCGGCCCGTCCGCAAGCAGCGCGAGTTTGTTGCCGTAGCCCGTTTCCACCCGCGTCAACGCGCCGTCTATCGTGCCGTTCCGCGTCGTTACCGTAAAGAGCCCGGGGGGCGCGGACGCGTTTTCGCGGAAGCCGTGCGTCCCGATCGCCGACACCTCGCTGTCCGTGTAAACGATAGCGAAATCGTCCTCCATGGTAACGGCGGGTTCCTCGACCGCAACGGCTTGCGCCGCGAAATAGTACGTTTGCCCCGCGCTGTACGCATAGCCCAACGCGTATTTCAAAAGATCTTGGAAATCTTCGTACTGATAGTAATCGATATAGAAGTTGGCCGGCTCGCCCTTGACCAATATGGAAAGTTCCCCGTCCATGCTCGTAAGCAGGGCGGCGTTCTGCGCGTTCGACGCGTCCGGGTTCAGGGCGAGTTTGATTTCGCCCATGCTCTCCGCGCCCTGCGTCGTGGCCGTATAGATCGAATAAACGACGTAAGCCGTTCCCTCCGTGAACATGGTCTTGTCGCCCGCGGTTGACAGCCTGTCGAACGCGACCGCGCCGCCGCCCTCGCGGTAGATTATGCCGCTCGTCGGATAGGACGAATTCGACGAGCTGTCCGGAGTCGCCAACGGCGTTTCCACGGCGTCGCCGAAGCCCGCCGAAATCTCGCGGTCGCTCTCCACCGTGAGCGTGTATTCCCTTTGGACGGATATTTTTACGCCGTCCTCGTACCAACCGATAAACGCCTTGCCGTCGGGCGCGGCGGCGGGCGTTACGGTGACTTTCGCGCCGTCGTCCACCGTCGCCGATTCGTCCGGCGTATCCTTTATAACGCCGTTTGACACGGTGAGCGTGAAACTGTACTTGTATTTGGAATGTACCTTGACGGACTCGTCCGCGTTAAAGGTATACGTCGGCGTTTCCGCGAGGATAACCTCGTCGAAATTTTCGTCGAGAGTATACCAGTAAGCAAACCTCTGCCCGTCCGGCGCGGCGTTCGCCACCACCGTGACCTCCGCGCCCCGCGCGACGACGGCGTTGCGCCCGCCGTCGATTGTGCCGCCGCTGACCGATACCATGCAATACTCGTCGAATACCGCCGTAAGTTCCGCGTCCCCGGTCACCGTCAGCATATACGGGTTTTGCGCGGACTCGCCGCCGCCGCCGATCAGCCACTTGACAAATACTCGCGCCTGCGACACGTCCGCGTGAACGGCGACCGTGTCGCCCTTATTTACGGAAGCCGCGCCGAGGCCGGTATCGCCCACCGTGCCGCCGTTGACGACGACGCGGCATTGTTCCTTCGGCCGTTCGGCGAATACCGCCGTAAGCGCGACGTCGAAGTCCACGACGAAGGCGTAGGGGTTGTCGCCCGATACCTTTATGCCGTAAACCGTCCATTCGACAAAGTCATGCCCGTCGGGGACTTCCGCCGTGACCGCGCAAGTATCGCCCTCGCGGTACGTCCCGCCGCCCGCGCCGCCCGTCACCGTGACCGTTACCTCCGCCGCCGCCGGCGTTACGTCGCCGGAATCCCCGCAGGCGGGCAAAGCGGCCGCAAGCGCGAGCGCGATAAGCGCGCAAACTATCATTCTGATTTTTCTTGTCATCTCTTTTCTCCTGCCGGCCGTACCGGCTTACGGCAATTTTCGGATAAGGTTTATGAATGCGGTATTGCCTGTGGGCAAGAAACGCAAATCGCCCCCAAAGCCCCTTTTTCGACAGGTCAACAATTTGTCAATCGTCAATTGTCAATCGTAAATTACATTACGGGGTTATCAGATAGCCAGCCACCCGGATCCCTTCGCGCCGACGTCGCTGTCCTCGAAAAACCCGCCCTCGACCGCGATCGCTTGCGCCGCGAAATAGTAAGTGGTCGTCGTACTGTAAGGGGTACCGGACTCGTTAATGCGCGCCTTGATAAAGTTGTGCGCGTTCCCGTCGGACGTAAACAGATTGCCCTTTTCCCCCTCCACATTCCATCGGCTGTTTCCGTCCATCGAGAGCAAATAGGCCTGGTTTCCGGATATGTCGTACATGAGTTTGAACGACGCTATCGCAACCGCGCCATTCTCGTTCGAGTCGTAAATAAGGATAAGAATGTAATCCGCGCCCGTCACGAAAGCGGTTTTCGCCGCGCCGCTCTCCTCCTTTTGACGGTCGTATTCTATCACAGAGCCTTTTTTGAGAATCATTTGATCGGCCGAATTGTCCGGCGTTGCCAGTTTGACGACCTCTATTTCTTCCTCCGTGTACTTCGCCTTAATAAACACCGCGTCCGTAACGGTATAGGTAAACGTCGTCAAGGCCGAAAGCAAGGTTGCCTCATCCTCGCCCAACTCGTCCGTCAGGTACCAGCCCGCGAAGGCCGCTTCCCCTTTCGTTTCCTTGGCGGACAGCGTCAATATTACGCCGTACCCCGCCTCGACGCTCGTATGCTCGCCGTCAATTAAGCCGTCCGTCACGGATACGGCGAACAGTTCCGCGCTCTTTGTTTTATCCTTGGCAAAGCCCGTCGCCCCTATCGCGGATATTTCGCTGTCCGAGAACGTAATGTCGAAGCCGCCCACATTGACCGTTCCGGATACCGCTATGCTTTGCGCCGCAAAATAGTAAGCCTGCCCGTCGGAATAATTATAGCCTAATTCATGTCTGACGACGGTAAAGAACGAATTCCACGATGTAGAGTCAAAATAATAGTTGCCCGACCCGCCGTTAACTATCGTGTACGATAAAGTGCCGTCCATCGACGCAATCGCGCCCGAGCCCATTGAGTTTTTGCTGCGTTCCGTTATAATTTTAAACGTGCCCAAAGCGGTTCCCGCGTCCGGCGCGTCGTATATATAGATCAGCACATAGTCGGTCGCGTCGGTAAACATGGTCGAACCCGACCGGTCTATCGCCACGGGGGTAGGGGTGTTAGCATTCTCGGGATAAAACAACTTGCCTTGGCTGTTGTTAGGGGTCGCGATCTGTTGGAAGAGTTCCACCCATACCGCCAAGACCGTCGCGTTTTCCGAACCCATTACAAATGTGTTCCCGTTGATTTTGGTATCGTTCACAGTCCAGTGCGAAAACGCCTTTCCGTCTTCCGGCTCGTTGGGGGTAAGCGTAACCGTTTCGCCCTCTTTCGCGCTGTCCTTATCCGCCGTGCCGCCCGTAACGCCTACCGTATAGAGATCGGCGTACACCGCCGCGACTGTCGCGGCTCCCGCGCCCATTACAAATGTGTTGCCGTCGATTTTGCCGCCGTTCACCGTCCAGTGCGTAAACTCCTTGTTTTCGGGAACCGCGCCGAGCGTAAGCGTAATCGTTTCGCCCTCTTTCGCGCTTTCCTTACTCGCCGTGCCGCCCGTAACGCCTATCGCATAGAGATCGGCGTACACCGCCGCAACCGTCGCGGCTCCCGCGCCCATTACGAACGTATTTCCCTCTATTTTGGCGGCGTTCACCGTCCAGTGCGTAAACTCCTTGT
>JAISFM010000294.1 GCA_031263605.1 Clostridiales bacterium
GGAAAAAATCATCATCGACGTGGAGGGCTTCGGCATCATCGAGGCCGAATTGTATCCCGACGAAGCCCCGGTCACGGTCGAAAACTTTTTGCGGCTGGTTGACGACGGCTTTTACAACGGGCTGACCTTTCATCGGATCGTCAACGGGTTCATGATCCAAGGCGGCTGCCCGTACGGGACGGGTTCCGGCGACCCGGGCTGGACGATCAAGGGCGAGTTCGCCGCGAACGGCGTTAAAAACCCGATCAAGCACAAGCGCGGCGTTCTGCCCATGGCCAGGGCCGCCGACCCCGACAGCGCGGGCTCGCAGTTCTTTATCATGCACGCCGACAGCACGCACCTCGACGGCAATTACGCGGCTTTCGGCAAGGTGACGGACGGCATGGACGTTGTGGACGCAATCGCCGACGTGGGCGTGGACGCCAACGACAAGCCCTATGACGCCGTTACGATTGCCTGTATCGAGCGCAAAGAAGACGAGGATTAAGAGTTGTCGCGAAATGCGGCGCGGACGTTGCGCGGGCCTTTATTATGTATGGAAAGAATAATACTGTTGCGGTTCGGCGAGTTGTTTTTGAAAGGCGGCAACCGGCCGTTTTTTGAGCGCGCCCTGATCGGAAATATAAAAACCGCCCTCGACGGGCATGAATACGAATTTGAGGCGACGCGGGGGCGGTATATCGTTTCAAACTACGATCCGGCGCGGGAACGCGCGATTGCCGACAGCCTCGCCGACGTGATCGGCCTGCATTCTTTGAGTATCGCGTTTAAGATTAAAACCGATTTAGACGCTTTATTGGAAGCCGCTCTTGCGCTGTCGCCGGAAATCGGCGCGTTCCGTTGCACCTGCCACCGCGCCGACAAAACGTTCCCCTTAAATTCGCAGGAGTTTGTCCGCGAGGAAGGCGCGTATATTTTATCGAAAAAACCCGCCTTGAAGGTCGATCTCCATACGCCGCAAGTTGAAATTTTCACGGATATTCGCGACGATGGGACAAGTTTTGTCTATGACAACGAACGAATATTATTGGGCGGCCTGCCCGTCGGCACGGCGGGGCGGGGTTTGGTTCTGCTTTCGGGCGGGATAGACAGCCCCGTCGCCGCCTTTCAAATGGCCAAACGCGGTTTAAAGCCCGTCTATCTGCATTTTCACAGCCACCCGTACACGAGCGCGGCCGCGCGGGAAAAGGTTATTTCTTTGGCGCGCGCGTTGCGTCGGTTCACGGGCGCGGCGGAATTGCATTTGGCGTCCTTTACCGAAATACAGGAAACGCTCCGAAAAGCGTGCGCCGAGAATTATTCCGTAGTGCTGCTGCGTCGCATGATGATCCGTATGGCGAACCGCGTCGCGGCAAAAGCGGGTTGCCTCGCGTTGGTCACGGGCGAGAGTTTGGGGCAGGTCGCCAGCCAGACGGCGGAGAGCATCGCCGTAACCGACGCTGTCGCCGCGCCGCCCGTCCTGCGCCCGCTGATCGGTTCGGACAAGGGCGAAATCATCGCGGCCGCGCGGCGCATCGGCACCTATGATATTTCCGTGCTGCCCTACGAGGACTGCTGCACCGTTTTCTTGCCGAAAAACCCGGTGATCCGGCCGACCGCGGAACGGGCGGAGGAGGAAGAGGGGAAATTGGACGTAGAGGGCTTGTTGAACAGGGTGCAAATTGAAAAAATTATTGTATAGCGGACGTTTCTAAACGGACATTTTTCTTTGCGGTTGCCCGTCAAGTAAGCCCAATAAGAAGAAAATAGTCCGGCCAAAAAAGAAATATAGGATAGAGTACAAAGAAAAATGTCCGTATCGGGTCGATACCCCGCTACTTGTCGCGGGGAGAAATCATTCGATTCGTTACCCAAATTGAGAATGCAAACGCCGCCGAGCAGATCGAGAGGGAAAACAATGTGTCGGTCATATAGTGCATACCGGATAAGACGCGGGAAAAGAGTACGCATAAAATCACAAGAGCCGTTGTAACGGCGCAAAGTGCCGTTACGCGTTTTTTGGCGTTTAAGGCATAGGCGCAAAGGGGGATCGCGACAAAGGCGCAAGCCGACATCGTGTGTCCGGACGGAAAGGATAGCCATGTATCGGAGGAGCCGTCCCAATCGAAATGGGGGCCTTGCGGGCGGAACCACGGCGAATAAGGAAAGCGGTCGGGAACCGCGCGGACGGCGTAAAAACGCGCGCGCCCCCAAAAATATTTGAGAGGGTAGACAAACAAAGCCGATACCGCGACCATAATCCCCGTAATTAAAAAGGCGCAACATAAACGCCGGACGGTTTCTTCCTTTACATGTTTAAACGCAAAACAGAGGGCGGCGGGCAAAGCGGGAGCGGCGGCGACGGCGTAAATCCATTTATTCGGCGAGAAAGAAGCGGCCTTTAAAACGGCGAGCGCGGCGAATACGCCCGACAGCGCGAGGAACACGCCTTTGAACCGTTTCTTTTTTGCTAACCGCGCGGCGGCGGCGAACAAAAAAGTATAAATCAAAAGAGCGGGAAAGTTGCCCGCAACGTCGAAAATTTTTGTAAAGGCAGTTTCGCCCGTATAAACGGCGTCGGAAAATTCGAGGTCAAAACGAGTGAAAACGGCGATTGCCGCGGCTAAAACCGCGGCGTAGGCGATCCGTATCAGTTGCAGGGTACGGCGTTTATATCGTTTTGTCAAGGGTTGCATTGGATTTATTATATCACGGCTCCGATTGGGTTGCAAGCGGATTGCAGTATGGACGCGGGATTTTAACGCGATTTAAACGCCTACATTAAAAACACATTAAAATTCCGTTTAGGACTTGCTATATTTTGCGATTTATTATATACTATATCAGTATGGACGGCAAGGACATAAAATGAAGCGGAATATTCCTCCTATCACCTGTAAGAGCCCGGGCGCGCTCTTCGAGCGGATTCGTATCGACGAGCGCGACGCTTCACTGTGCGTGATCGTCAACGAGTTCGAGGAGTACGGCTTGATCATCAAGGACGGGCTGGTCTTGGATACCCTGCAAGGCGGCAAAAGTTTTGTGTTCACCAAAGACGAGGTAAAACGCGGCGGGGTCGCTTTGGCCGAGGCCGTCTTTATCAGTAAGAAAGCCAAAATCCAACTGGGGTGGGGTACGCCCGCCCAATCCGAATTTATCGATCCCGCTCATCACCTGTCGGTGCGGGTCGGCATGAACGGCACGGCGGGCGTGCAAGTCGCCAATCCCCGCAAATTCTATGCCGAAATTGTCGGGCGGAACGTTTCCTATGACAAGGACGCGCTGCGCGAACGGGTTTTGCCGCGCCTGCTGTCCTGCGTAAAGTCCGCGGCGGCCGATTATATGGCGGACAGCCGGTTGACGTATTTGCATCTCGAACGGTCTTTGGATCGAATCGCCGAGGCGGTCAAGCCTAAATTGTCCCGCGCCTTTACCGAAGAGTACGGTTTGGCCGTGCCCGAACTGACAATCGACGGGGCGATTATAAACGCCGACGACAAAAAAGCGTTGCTCGCGCGGGCGCGCCAATAATTTGGCTGTGAGGAAGGGGACAAATAGCGTTGAACATAAAACTCGGCTCGTCATTGCGAGGAGGACGCTAAAAGCGTCCGACGTGGCAATCTCTGCAAATAAAGCGGCGTTTCGGTTTTTATAGAGATTGCCGCGTCGCGCGTTCCGCGCTCCTCGCAATGACCATAGCAACGCGGTTTGTCTACTTCCGCTGTGAGAAAATAAATGGGCACATTGAACAGATCGCAAGAAAAAATACGGCAGGAGGCCCTGCTCGCGGATCGGGAACGGATAGCGAAAAATAAATCCGCTTTGGACGCTCTGCACGGCAAGGCCGAAAACGCCGACGCGCGGACGGCGGGCGAAATCGACCGACTGCGCGGCCGTTCCGAATACCTGTCGCCCTCGCGGGAATCGGACGTTTACGATTACGACGTTCGTATCGGGAACAAAATCGGCGACTTGAAAATCGCGCTCACCAAAGCGTCCGACCCTTTCGATTACGAACAATGTTTGCAACTCTGCGGGGCGATAAGCGATCTGCTGACCGACCGCGAGGCGGCGGCCGCGCGGAGCAGAAACTGAATGCGCTTTGTCAATTGACAAAGCGCAAGTTACAAATTACAATTTACAATTGACAAATTTCGGTTGTGTAGATTGCTCTCTCGAAACCGCTTGTCAAATGTAATTATAAATGCGGATAGAGAATAAGGCGAATAAAGCACGCAAAAACTATAAACCGAAATTTGTCAATTGTAAATTGTAAATTGCAAATATAAATTGCGCGACGGCAAAATAACTATCGTAATGACAAACACCCTCCAATGCCCAAATTGCGGCTCAACGGACTTTATACAGTCCGGGCAGTCGCATGTTTGCAAGCGGTGCGGTACAATCAACCGCTTCTCCGCGCTGGACGACGGCGTGAAGTTGTCGCTCTCCGCCGCTTTTTTAGACCGCCAAAGAGGGCGTTTTGCCGACGCGCGCGCCGTTTACGAAACCGTCTTGAAAACCGACCCCGACTGCCACGAGGCGTGGTTCGGCTTGTTCCTCTGCGACTATTCGGTGCTGTTCGAGACCGACGGCGACGGCGAAAAAAACCCCTCTTTTTACGGGGTCAAAAAGACGCCCGTTTGGGAGAGCGTCCCGCTGAAAAAGGCGTTGAAACTGGCGGGCGGGGAAACGGCCGCGTTCGACGGCTACAAGGCGCAGGCCGACAAAATCGAATACGCCCGCGCCGCGTTCCAGCGCATCGCCGCCGTAACGCCGCCGTGGGACGTCTTTATTTGCTTTAAAAAGACCGCGCGGGACGGCGGCGACACGCAGGACTATATTTTGGCGCAGCAACTTTACGCCAAACTCAGCCAAAAATACCGCGTGTTTTACAGCGACGCGTCGTTGGACGCTTTGGAGCGGCGCGAGTTCGAGCCGAACATCTATTACGCGCTCTATACCGCCAAGGCGATGGTTTTGGTCTGCTCCGAAAAGGAATACGTCGAGGCGCAGTGGGTTAAAAACGAATGGTCGCGGTATCTGGCGTTGAACGGCGGAGGGGGGCTGCTGCCGGTTTTTACGGCGGGGTGCGACATCCACGACCTGCCGCCCGAAATTCGGCGTCTGCACGGTTTCAGCGTCCGCGAATTGGATTTTTACGCCAAATTGGAACGCGCGGCGGACGCGCTGGTGTTTTCGGAAAAGCGCAAAGCGGAGCGCGAGGAAAAGGCGGCGGCCGAACGCGCTGCCCGCGAACGGGAATGGCGGGAGCGGGAGCGCGCCCTGCTTGAAAAGGTGAAATCCGAAACGGCGGGCGGCCCGAACCTGTCCGGCATGGCGGCGCGCGCCCGCATGGAACTGCGGGACGGGAACCCCGGCAAATGCGCCGACCTGTGCGACAAGATGCTGAACACCGACCCCACCTGCGCCGAGGCGTGGTGGCTGTCCTTTTTGACGGAAAAGAATTTGGCGGGCGAGGAGGAACTCCCTCATCTGGACGAAACCGTGTGGCCCCAGTCCCGCGAGGTCAGAAAAGCCCTCGAATTTGCGGACGAACAACAGCGCGGGGTTTACGCGAACTATATCGAGGCGTGGATCGGACGGCGGATCGCCGCGGCCGCGCAGTACAAGGACGCGGGGAAGTACTGGAAAGCGAAACGCGCCCTCATGATCCCCGCCGACATCGTGGAAAAGTACGGCGGCGGCAAGCGGTTCGACTTCTTTTACAACGCGCTTTTGTTGGAGTTGAGCGGCGGGCCGGATGGGGAAACCGTGTGTTTCGGCGCGGTCGAGGAATTGGAAC
>JAISFM010000031.1 GCA_031263605.1 Clostridiales bacterium
GCGCGTTCGGCTTGACCGACAGGCGGCTGCCCTCTATTTTAATCCCCAGTACGCCCTCGGCCATCAATTTGTACATCCAAGCCGCGCCGCCCGTGTACCATGTCCAGCCCGCACGGCCCTCTAATCCTTTCGAGGCGTACACGTCGGCGGCCGTCACGTAAGGCTCGCCCCGATAGGCCGGGTCCTTTCCGCGGTTGACCGGGTTGACCATCGACAGCATTTGATACGCGTCCTCCTTTTTGCCCGCTTTGAGCAGCGCCATGATATACCAAACCGCGGCGTGGGTGTACTGCCCGCCGTTCTCGCGCGCGCCGGGCGGGTAGTCGTTGACGTAGCCCGCGCGCTTGCCCGCCGCCGTAAAGGGCGGGGTCAGCAATTTAATCACGCCGTTTTGCGTGTCAACCAGATATTCGCGCATCGCGGCCAAAACCTGTTCCGCCAATTCGCCTTCCGCAATCCCCGACAAGACGGCGAAACTGCCCGCCAGCAGGTCGATTTTGCCCTCCGCGCAGGTTTTAGAGCCGACGGGCGTACCGTCGTCCCAATAGGCGCGGGTGAACCACCGCCCGTCCCAGCATTTTTCCAGAACGTTCTTTTTTAGGATCGCTTTTAAATCGGACAGTTCCCGCCGCGCTTTCGCCCCTTTGACATAGGGCAGGAATTTGGCGATCGCCATGATGTAAAACTCGGTCAGCCAGACGCTTTCGCCCCGGCCGGCAAGCCCGATTTCGTCGAACGCGTCGTTCCAATCGCCCCCGCCGATCAAATTCAAACCGCGCTCGCCGAATTTCAGGGCGCGGCGCAGGGCGCGCAGGCAATGCTCGTATAACGGCGCGGCGGCCGGCGCGTAGGGCGGCGTGGAATAGTCGCCCCGCGCCCCCTCGGGCAATTCGGGCGCGTCCAAAAAAGGCTCCTCCGCGTCCAAGACGGCGCGGTCGCCCGTGAAACCGATGTACTCCGCGACGACGTAAGGCAGGAACAGAAAATCGTCGGACACGCGCGTCCGCACGCCCGCGCCGCCCTCGTGCCACCAGTGCTGCGCATCGCCCTCCTTGAATTGGCGGCGCGCGCACAGTAAAATGTGGTTCCGCACCAGAGCCGGGTCAACGTACAGCAGCGCGAGGCAGTCCTGCAACTGGTCGCGGAACCCATACGCGCCCCCCGCCTGATAGTACCCCGCGCGCCCGTAAAACCGGCCGGACAGCGTTTGATAGGGCAGCCATCGGAAAAGCGCGTCGAACGCCGGGTCGGGCGTTTTGATTTTCAGTTTGGACAGGTTGGAGAAGTAGGCGGAGCAGTCTTGCAGGGCGGCATCGGCGAATTGAAAGTTGAAAGTTGAAAGTTGAAAGTTTCGGTCAGGTTCTTTTAATTGAGAATTGAGAATTGAGAATTGAGAAGTATTGTCGGGGTTTTTTTCGTCGGGCAATTGAGAATTGTTACCCGAGAAAAGTTTCCCGACCGATTTTTCTTTTTTGGTCGGACTATTTTCTTTTGACGGGCAATCTGTGACGGGCTTACTTAAAGAAAAATGTCCGTTGCATTCTGCATTATCCTTTAACTGTGGACTGTGGACTGTGCACTGTGCACTGTCCGGCTTATGCGGCGATAGGGTGAAAATGAAGCGTTTGGTTTCGCCGGGCTTTACGGCGAAGGTTGCGCGGTACGCGATTTTTGCGCCGTCGTTTTCACTTCCCCGTTCCCCGTTCCCCGCGTTCGGTTTTCCCCGCTCGCCGTTGCCCGCTTTTTTCCAATCCAAGCCGTCCGGCAGGGTGAAATACAACGCCGCGCCGCCGGCTATATTGCGCGCGGAAATAACGCCGCCCTCGCGGGCGGTGAAAATGTAACGCGCCGTATAAGCCTCGAAATCGCCCAATACCGGCTCTATTCGCGCGCGCAGGGCGAACGCCGACGCCCGTTTCCCCCGCGCTTCTATGTCGTAGTATTTGACCTCCGCGCTCCGGTCGATGTATATTTTCATCGTAAATTCCGCGTCGCCCGCGTCGCAGAAAAACACGCTCCGGCCCAAACCGTGCAGGACGCGGCGGGCATACCGGTCGGGTTCGAGCGGCAAGGCTATGGGGAAAGGCCGCCCGCTTTTCGCGCCCGTTTTTTGCAGGGTGAAACTCTCCGACGGGACGTCGCGGGCCGCGTCCGCGCGCCACACGGTCAGTTTGTTTTCCCGCGCGTTTTTGTGCCACGTAAACCCCCCGCCCGTGTCGGTCACGAGGGTTCCGAAGTCCCCGTAGGCGATGACGTTGGAATGCGGCAAAGCGGGCAGTTTGTCAAACGCGTACGCGCCGCTTTCCGTAAAGCCGCCGACGCCGGTGGGCAAAATGATTTTATCATGATTATACATAGTTATGTAAGACGGAAGAGGGAATATGGAAGATGGGCGGATACGGACTATGTAAGATGTAAGATGGAAGATGGGTTGTCGCGCGTTTCTCGCGCGGGGGCATAATCAAATCGGTTGCGGTTTTTCGCGGCAAACAGAATGACAGAGGGGAGCGCGGGGCGTTCCTCTGTTTTGTAGAGATTGCCGCGTCGCGCTTCGCGCTCCTCGCAATGACAAAAGCGGCGTTCGCGCTCCTCGCAATAGACTTGTTGCGAAATTAAGGCGCGAGATGATAGGCGAGGGATTTTTGCGGCAAACCTAATGACAGAGGGTAGCGCGTTCGGAAAGAGAGAGGACAGCGCGGGGCGTTCCCCTGTCCGGTAGAGATTGCCGCGTCGCGCTTCGCGCTCCTCGCAATGACAAAAGCGGCGTTCGCGCTCCTCGCAATGACAACAAGGGGCGTTTCGCCTCGAAAAGACGCGCAAGACCGCCGCAAGTTAATTCCGCTGCAAGTCTAATGACCTGTTCGGTCGGAATGGCAATCTTACCCCCCGCGCGAGTAACGCGCGACAATCCATCTTCCATCTTCCATAGTCCCGTCCCTCTTCCATCTTACATCTTACATAGTCCGTATCCGCCCATCTTCCATCTTCCATGGTCCTCTGTCCGAAACTTCTCACTTCTCACTTCTCCATTCTCAATTTGCTTCTATCGCTATCGCCTCCAATGCCGCTACCGTTTCGGGGAACTCCTCCGTCGTGTTGACGAATATCGCGTCCGCGCCTGCCGCGGCCTCGCGCGCCGCCGTGCCGAGCGGCGTCCTGTATCCGGCCTTTTCCGCGTAAACGACGCAGAACGTAAAGTTTATGCACTTTTTCAGGATTTCGACCGCCGCGGCCGCGGCCTTTAAACGGCCGCAATCCGGCAGGCCTTCAAGACGAAAGCGCACGGTCGGATAACGCAAATCCGCCCCCAAACGTTTCAGCCCCAGCACGTTCAATTCCCGCCCCGCCAGCCCTTTCAAAACGCCGGCGGGAATGCGGTCCTCCAACAGTTTGGACAGGAGTGTGGAAAGATGATTCGCCGCGAGCGTTTCCCCGATCCTCGCGGCGGTCCCCGCCGCCGTAAAAACGTCGTCCGCAAACCCGGGGCTGTTCATGAGGGCGATCATGCGGCTCACGCCGCCGGCCGCCCCGCCGCCCTCGTATGCCGCGCCCGTCAAATAGGCGGCTTCCGCCGTCCCGTTTTGCAGGGGGAGCCCGCAGGCGATCGAAACGCAGGGGGCGACCGTAAACCCCTCGCTCGGGGATCGGGCTCCCCTCCCCCAAAAATTGAACCGCGAGGTCTCGAAACGCAAAAACGCCGCTTTTTCGGCCGCCGCCGCGTGGATCAGCGCGGGCGCGCGCCGATTCCCCGTCCTTTCCACGACGACCGCGTTGTCCTGCCGCCGGATTTCCGTGCGCAGGAACAATTCCGAAAACGCCGGATGGGCGACATCCTCGTCGCGCGGGCAGAGCGCGGGCTCAAAATAAGACGTGACCGTACAGACCCCGCCCTTGTTTTTGAGGTCGCGCACCCGCACGCGGCGCGCTTCGACGGCATAGGCGGGCGACACCGCCGCCTCGACCGTGATTTGCAGGCCGCGCGTTTGATAGACGTACAGGATTTTATCCGACTTAAAGACCGCTTTGGGCGTTAAGGCCGACAGGTCGATTTTTGTCCCGTCGGGACGTTCGACGGCAAACCGCAGCCCCGCGCCGCGGAACAGGCGGAAACGCGTGAGGGCGAAACCGTCGAACGTCAAATGGCCGTCGCCCCGCGCGTTCAGGATGGAACGGAGCCGCCCGTTGGCCAAAAGGCCGGCTTGCGCCGTATTCGGTTTGATTGCGCCGATTTTGGCCGCCGCGTCCGTCGCCCCCGCGCCGCCGCCGGCCGTTTTCGCGCCGCGTTTCCCTTTCCTTTCGGCGCGGGCGGGCGTTTTTTTGCGCGCCGCCCGCGTCGCCGGCGCGGGCTCGGTCAAAAGCAGGGCCGCGCCCGCCGTCCGCAAGTCGGACATGAACCGCTTAATCAGCGCGCCGCCGTTCAGGGCGTTGTGGACCGCGCACAAAATCATGCCTTGGTGGTGCGCCATAAAGGAGCGCACCACGGCGTTTTTATCGCCCGAACCGCAATCCAACGCCTCGTAAAAGCCGTATTTGCCGCGCTGCGCCGCCGTATCCATCCGGCGGAGGTTGCCCGCAGCCTTGCGGGAAACGCCCAGCGCGAGAAACGCGGCATACGGGCTGACCACCCGTTGGACGCCGATATTTTTGATCGCGAGCGCATCGATCCCGAACGCTTTGTATTGGTAGTCGCCGCGCCGCCCCCGCACATTGTATTGGGATTCCGAAACGCCGAAAAAGGGCAGGCCGTGCCGTTTGCAAAAGGCGATCTGGCCGCGCACGGCGTTGCGGTTGCTGACGGACAGGAGCGAGCCGCGCGGGATTTGCAGGAGCAGGCGCGGCATTAAGTACTCGAACATGCCTCCCGTCCACGAGCGTAGAGCCGCGCCCGCCGCCCGTACCCGCGCGCGGGACAAGCGCGCCCACGTTTCCGCGCCCGCTTTTTTCAGCGCGACGGCGGTAAAGGCCAGCAGTTGCGCCTCGCTGGCCAAAAGGTCGTAGTGCGCGTCCCCCGCGTCGCGCGAGGCCTCGTCGTACCCGACGCGGAACAGGCCTTTTTTAGGGTCGTACAGGCAGGACAGGTCGGTGGCGGCGATAAGGGCGTCGATTGTTTTGACTAATTGAGAATTGAGAATTGAGAATTGAGAAGTTCGGTCGGGATTTTTATCGTTGGGCAATTGTGTACTGTTACCCGATAAAAGTCCTCCGACCGATTTTTCTTTTTTGGCCGGACTATTTTCTTTTGACGGGCAATCTTTGACAGGCTCACTTAAAGAAAAATGTCCGTGCTCTTTTGACGGGCTTTCTGTGATGGGCTTACTTAAAGAAAAATGTCCGTTACATTGTGCATTGCGTTGCGTTCCGCGCTGCGCTTCGCGCAGCGCGGAACGCAACGCGAGTAAGCACGCCAGAAAATTCCCGCTGTCCACGCTGGACACATACGCGGGTTTCAGGACTTCCAGCGTTTGCGCGTCGTACCAGTTGTATAAATTGCCCTTGTATTTTTTCAGCGATTGAACGGTTTCCAAGACGCGCGAAACCAAATCGGCAAACTCCGCGCCCCCGATAAACCCCATGTCGCGCGCGCACACCGCCGCGAGCAGGCCGAAGCCTATGTTCGTCGGCGACGTCCGGCGCGCCCAGCCGACGCCGCCTTCCTCTTGGAAATTGTCGCAGGGCAGGTACTTGTTTTCCGCCGTCAGCGTGTCGCGGAAATACGCCCACGTTTGGCGGGCTACAGACAGGTAATACGCCCGCTCCCCCTCCGGGATTTCGGGTTTCGGGGGCGTTTTCTTTTTCCCGGGCAAGGTATGCGCGAAGGTCTCCCACTTCATCAGGTTGCGCTTGAATGTCATGCGGGTCAGGGTCAGGGCAATCGCGCAGAGGGAGCAAAGCGCGTAGTGCGGCAAAACCGCTATGTTGAACAGCAAACGCAAAAAGCCCGCGCCGATATGCCGGAAGGCCGCCGTTAAACTCGCGCGGTGAAACAGGGCTTTGCCGTTGACGTAAACGTCGGTCAGAAACGCGGAAAGGTGAAAGGACAGGCCGGTGAGCAGCGGCCAGACGAACGCCGCGCCGCAGAACGGGCTCAATGCCAGCAGGGCGAGGCCGCAGGGCGCGAGCAAACTGTAAAACAGGTTGTCGCCGATCTGCCAAAGCGAGAGCGGCTGCAACGGGTTCTTGCGGCGTTTGCCGAGGCGCGTGAGGAAGGTCGGCAGCAGATACGGCATCAGTTGCCAGTCGCCGCGAATCCACCGCAAATTGCGCTTGACGTAGGAGCGGTACCCCGACGGGTACGTGTCGTAAAACGCCGCCCGCGTGTTGGCCGCGCCCGCAATCGCGCCCTCGATCAGGTCGTGGCTCAAAATGCGGTTTTCCGGCAGGGTGTCGTACAGCATGTCGTGAAACTCGCGGATGCGGAACAGGCCTTTGCCGTGAAAAATGCCGATGTGGAAAATGTCCTGATACACGTCGAACGCGCCCGACGAGTAACTGTCGAAGCCCGGGCTGTCGGCGAACAGGCGGGTAAAGGGCGTGTCCGCCGTGGTCAGCGGGTTGGTGCGGATGCGCGGGCTGAAAACGTTGTACCGAAAATTCAGCGGGTGCGCCGCCGTTTCGGTCAAATGCAAAACGGCTCCGGGCGGCGCGGCGGTGTCCGCATCCAGCGCGACGATGTTGACGGGCGAAAATTCGCCGTCGCCGAAAGCGGCGTGGAAAAGGCTGTTGCCTTTTCCACAGTCCACAGTGCACAGTCCACAGTCCACAGTTGCGGATTTAGTTTTTTCATCGTCATTCCGCTCGATGTGAATAACTCCGTCCTTTAACTGTGGACTATGGACTGTGCACTGTGGACTCAAAAAGTGTTTGCACAACTGCATCAACGCGCCGCGCTTGCGCTCCCAGCCCATATATTGCTTTTCTTTGGCGTTGTAGGCGCGCTTGCGGATGTAAAGCGATATGTGGCAGGGGTACTCGCTTTTCAGTTTTTCCCACGCCGCGCGCCCCGCCGCGATCACCGCCTCGTCCGCGGCCGTCAGACCGTCCGTTTTGGATGCCGGCAAATCGGCCAACAGGCAATAGCCGATGTTTTTATCGGCCTCGGCGAACGCGTTCGCGCCGAGTTTCCGAACCGCCCGCTCCATCTCGTCGGGCGTGGCGATCAGTTGGCTGACGACGGCCAGCGTGCGGTGCCGATCGGGTACGCCGCGCGAAAAGTCCATGCGCGGCAAAACGTCCGGCCGCGCGAAAAATTTTAAAAACCCCGTAGCGATCAATTTGGCGATGTAGACAAAAATGGGATACGCGACGGTCGCGTACACGAGGCGCGGCCACCCGTCGGGAACCAAGGCGGACAGCAATAAACTCATCGCCGCCGCCGCCGCGTAATTGGGCGCGATGTACAGCAACTGGTAAAACTTCGCCCGCTTTGCGTTGCGTTTAAACAGGTAACAGCCGCAGTGGGTTTCGGGCGCGGCCCCGCCCGCCGAAAATTTTTCGTCCGCCGCGCGGACGGCGTTTTCCGCAATTTCGCTCTCCGGCACGTCGCGCCGGCGGGAACGCCGCGAAATCAGGTCTAAATACGCGCCCGCCGACTCCCCGCGCATGGCGGCGTATACCCCCGACTTTTCCCGCCGCAGGATTTTGTCGGCGGCGTTCAAAGCCCGCAGGGATTCATAGGGCAGCAAATCGCCGACTTTGCGCAAAAACGTAATGCACGCCGCCGCGCTCAACGCGTATTTGTTGACCAAGAGGGAGGCGGGGTTGGGGAAGGGAAAGTTGAAAGTTGAAAGTTGAAAGTTACTGTTACAGTGCACAGTGCACAGTCCACAGTCCACAGTTGCGGATTTATCCTTTATTTGCGCACTTACTTTTGCATTGCGCCCCGTGCCTTGTACCCCATCCTTTAACTGTGCACTGTG
>JAISFM010000035.1 GCA_031263605.1 Clostridiales bacterium
TTCTACTTGTACGGACGTAACGCCGGTAACGTCCGTTTTATTGACTTCGATTAGGATTAGCCAAGTAAAAGCCTCGGTGGTGTAGGTGCCTCTTTTTTTCTTGTAACGCGCGTTGACAATTAGTTTTGTCCCGTCAACTTCTATGCCGTTTATCCGAGTTTCCTTGTCATGGCCGCTCCAAAAAGAATAGACGACTAAAATTCTACCGCTAAAAAAATCCTCGTCATAATCGCGTATTTTTTGACTTAATTCGATATTGTAATACTCACTGCTTTCTTGAAACGCGGGATTGTTCCACTCGTCGCACAAAACTTTAATTCCCGCAACGAACTCGTTATTTCAAGCGTACTCGTCGCCGTGCCGCTGGCGACTTCTTTACTTCCAAAACCGCCTATTTTGTCATAACCTATATTAAACTTGATTCCCGAACCGCATCCCGTAAAAATCCCCAAGCACATCATGAGCGTCGCCCACGGTATAATGAATTTTTTGGCCATTTGAAAAGACCTCCTATTTTGTGGGAGTGTACAAAACACGAAAGCACCTTTATATTTAGAGATTGCTTCGTCGCGCTTCGCGCTCCTCGCAATAGACTTGTTGCAACGCTATTTGTACACTCCCTATTTTGTTGTGTTTTCTATTATAAAACAGCGCTTTATCCGCTTATTATACCGTATACAGGGCTTGTTGTAAGCCGGAAACAGCCCCTAATAGATTTTCCCGATAACCCAATCGATGAACCGCCGCGGCAAAATCCGGTTGAGGAAAACAAATACTTTATATTTGCCGCCTACGACACGGAGAGGCTTCGGGTTTTTGCGCGTCGCGGCCTTGTAAACCGCGCGGGCGACCTTTTCGGGCGGCATTCCGTTCATCTCGTCCTTTTCCATCGCCGCGATACTCTAGCCTCCTTGTTTCGCATAATGCGCGGGCATACCGTCCGCTTTTCGCCGCACGGCCGTGAAGTTCGTTTTGACGTCGCCGGGCAAAACGGCGGACACGCGAATGTTAAAGGGGCGCAATTCCAGATTCACGGCTTCCGACCAGATCGACAGCGCGGCTTTTGTCGCCGAATAGAAACTTTGGAACGGGATCGGGAACACGCCCGCCGCGCTGGACACGTTGACGACCGAGCCGCCGCCGCCCGCACGCATAACGGCCGCCGCGGCTTTAAGCGTTTTAACCGCGCCGAAAAAGTTGACCTCGAAAATATAGCGCGCGTCGGTTAATTTCACGTCCTCGGCGGGGCCCGCAATCCCCATGCCGGCGTTGTTGACCAAAACGTCGATTTTACCCTCGGCGGCGGCTATTTTTTCTAGCGCGGCCGCTACCTGCGCGTCGTCGGCAAGGTCGCACGGAATAAAGTTTATTTTCTCCGCGTCGTTTACGCCGGTTCTGGACAGGCCGTATACGGTATAGCCGTTGCGGATAAAGAGTTTTGCCGCCGCGAAACCGATCCCGCTCGACACGCCCGTAACCACCGCGATTTTTTTGTGGGCTTGCGTTTTCATGCCGATAATTGTTCCCTGTTTTTTTCTTGTCATTCAGTATAACGCGTTCTAACCGTTCAATGTTGTTGTGAAATTAAAAGGCGCGTTTCGTGTTTTGTAGAGATTGCCGCGTCGCGCTTCCGCGCTCCTCGCAATGACAAAAGCAGTCCACAGTGCACAGTCCACAGTTTCGGTCGGGGACGTTTGCGCGTGAGGCGTTCCCCTGCGCGGTAGAGATTGCCGCGTCGCGCTTCCGCGCTCCTCGCAATGACCTATCGGCGCGGTTTGTCCGGCCAACGCGGTTTGCACACTCCCGCTCTGATTGAACAGAGGCGCAATTTTTTACAAATTACGCCTCTGTTCGTGGAGCGGAAGACGGGATTCGGACCCGCGACATTCGCCTTGGCAAGGCGACGCTCTACCACTGAGCCACTTCCGCAAATGCTTTAATTAAACGGACATTTCGTGTCGGGCGGTTGCGCGGGCTTGCGGGGCAATCTCTGTATAAAAAGGTACGTTTCGTGTTTTGTAGAGATTGCCGCGTCGCGCTTCGCGCTCCTCACAATGACTTGCCATGATGTTTAATAGTATACCTTATTGACGCCCCCGTGTCAAGCGTTTAACGCGTGTTTTTCAAATGCGGCGGCATTTTTTTCGATAGACTGTAAACGCGGCAATCTCTATGTTAAAAGGCGCGTTTCGCTTGTACGGCATGAAAGTTTTTGGAAGGGGGGCGTGGGGGAAACCTTTTTTACAAAAAAGTTTCCCCCGCATTAGGTTGGGATTTTTCACTCCGGAATGAATGACATACGAATGCGCGGGCTGACACGCGGAGCGTTCGCACTCCTCGCAACAAGTCTAATGACAAAAGCGGCGTTTGCGCTCCTCGCAATGACTTTACGGACGACACCAAAAGAACGCGCTAAATTCCCCTAACCGACACTATTCCCTATTCCCTACAAATGCGCCGCTTTGCAACCCGTTAAAGCAATTCGCCGTACCGTTTCACATACAACTTCTTTATCAGCGTGACCAACAGGACATAGCCGACGACCGTCGCGGCCAGTATGCCGAAAAACTCCCACGAAAGCGCGGCCATGCCGAATATCTGCCCCAAAAACGTGAACGGAATCGCTATCCCCGCCGCCGCCGCGAGTACCGTGGAAATCAACACCGGACGGGCGGCGCGGCTTTGGATGAACGGCACCTTTTGCGTGCGGATCATGTGTACCACAAGGGTCTGCGTGATTAAACTTTCGACAAACCAGCCGGTTTGGAAGACCGAAACGAATTTCGCAACGTCGGGAATGTTCTTGATCAAAACGTCTATGTTTACATGAGACTGTTTCAGGGCGTCGGCGACGGTCATGCCGGCGGCCGCTATCACATTGCCGTCCTTCAAGATGTCGGAAGGCAACAAAATCCCGAAGAAACCCTGCCCTCCCGACATGACCGGGCAAATCCAAAAGAACATCAATAAGTAGGTCGTGATGTCGAACAGCGAACTGGTCGGCCCGATCCAAATCATGAAACGGCCGATCTTGGATGCGTCCCACTTGCGCGGCACTTTGAGGTAATCCGCGTCCACGTTGTCCCACGGGATTGTGATGCAGGACACGTCGTAAATCATGTTCAAAATCAAAATGTGAATCGCCATCATCGGCAGGAACGGCAAAAAGATGCTCGCCGCCAAAACGCTGAACATGTTGCCGAAGTTGGAACTTGCCGTCATCTTGATGTACTTGATGATGTTGCCGAACGTGCGCCGCCCCTCTAAAATGCCCGCCTCCAACACCATCAAATCCTTTTCGAGCAATATGGCGTCGGCGGCTTCCTTGGCGATGTCCACGGCGGTGTCCACCGAAATCGCGATGTCGGCCTTGCGCATCGCGGGCGCGTCGTTGATCCCGTCGCCCATGTACCCCACCACATGCCCGTTGCCCTGCAAGGCCGCGATGACCCGCGCCTTTTGCGCGGGCGCGAGTTTCGCGAAAACGTTGTTATTCTCGACCGCCGCGCTCAACGCCCCGTCGTCCATCTCCTCGACGTCGCTTCCCAACAGGATGCCGGAAACCTTGATCCCCACCTTGCCGCATACGAAATTGGTGACCTTCTCGTTGTCGCCCGTCAAAATCTTTACATTTACGCCGCTGCCCGCGAGAGCCTTCATCGCCTGCGCGCAACTGGCTTTCGGCGGGTCGAGGAAGCCGATATAGCCCGTCAAAACCATTTCCGATTCGTCTTTTATCGAGAACGCGCCCGCCGCGAGTTGGACCTCCTTGCGCGCGACGGCTAGCACGCGCATCCCCTCGTTGTTCAAACGGTCGGCGACTTCAAAAATCTTTTGCTTGATTTCGCCCGTCAGTTCAATGACCGCGCCCTCGTATTCGCAGCGCGTACAGATCGCCAGCATCTCCTCTATCGCGCCCTTGGTCACGATTTGGGTGCGGCCGCCCCGCTCCTTCCAGTCGGCGATCACGACCGACATGCGCCGCCGCACGAAATCGAACGGGATCTCGTCCACTTTTTCATACAGGACGTTGTACTGCGTGTCGAGGCCGGCCTGTTTGCCGCTGTCGATGACCGCGATGTCCAGTAGGTTTTTCAAGCCGGTTTGGAAATAACTGTTGAGGTAAGCGTATTTCAGCACCTTCATGTTCTCGTTGCCGTACACGTCGAGGTGGCGTTCCAGCACGATCCTATCCTCGGTCAGCGTTCCGGTCTTGTCGGTGCAGAGGGTGTCCATCGCGCCGATGCTTTGGATCGCGTTCAAATTTTTGATGATGACTTTTTTCTTGGACATGAACACCGCGCCCTTGGCGAGGTTGCCCGCGACGATCATGGGCAGCATTTCGGGCGTCAAGCCGACGGCGATCGACATCGCGAACAGAAGGGCGTTCAGCCAGTCCCCCTTGGTCAAGCCCGTCGCGACGAACACGATCGGCACCATGATAGCCATGAACCGGATAAGAAGCCAACTGACCGAATTGATCCCCTTGTCGAAGTTGGTCTGCCCGCGCTTTTCGGTGATGGATTTGGCCATCGAGCCCAAAAGGGTGGCGTTGCCCGTGGACAGAATGACGGCGGTGGCCGAGCCGCTCAACACGTTGGTACCCATAAAGGCCAGATGCGTGTGTTCAAGCGGGTTTTTGGCGTCGGGCAGGGAATTGACGGAGAATTTTTCGACGGGCTCGGCCTCGCCGGTCATCGAGGACTGGCGGACGAACAAGTCCTTGTTGGTCAAGACGCGCACGTCGGCGGGCACCATGTCCCCCGCCGCCAGTTTGATGACGTCGCCGGGCGTGAGTTCCTCGATATGCGTCTCGAAATACGCCCCGTCGCGCAGGACGGCGGCGGTCGTCTTGATCATATCCTTTAACTTCTCGCCCGCGCGGTTGCTCTTTTCCTCTTGGAAATAGCGCAAGCCGCCGCTGACCAACAGCAGGGCGACGATGATGATCGAGGCGGCGGGGTCTTTTTCGCCGGGATTGGCCAGAATGAAGTCCAAAACAAAGGACACGGCCGCGAGCGCGAACAGCACGGTCGAAAACGGGTTGACGAACGTGCCCCAAATCCTTCGGAACAGGGTGTTCTCGTTTTTATAACTGATGACGTTGGGGCCGTGCTCTTCGAGTTTGGCCTCGGCGGCTTCGGCGGTTAAACCTTTTTGGGCGTCGGCCTCGAAAAATGCCAATAAATCGGCTTGGGGCATCGCCGAAAATTCGAGCAGCCTGTCCTCGGCTTCCCGCTTGGCCTCGGCGATTTTTTTCTTTTCTCTGTCCTTGTTGTGGAAATAGCGCATGTTGCCCTCCTTTTCGCCGCACACGGTTAAACGCGCGGCTCTGAAAAAGAGGGGCGCGCGTTAAAAACGCCGTATGAAATTCGGCTTTCGACTTAACGGGTCGTCCGTTATTTGCTTTATACTGCCGTCTGACATGGTTTTTCTCTGCTGTCGGGCGTGGACAAATAGCGTTAAATATAAACACGGCAATCTCTGCAAAACACGAAACGTACCGTTTTATATAGAGATGGCTTCGTCGCTCACTGCGTTCGCTCCTCGCAATAGACTTGTAGCGGAATTAAAAAGCGCGCAAGGCCGCCGCAAGTTGATTTCGCTACAAGTCTAATGACCGGTTGCAATGCTATTTGTATACTCCCTATTCTATGCTTGGTTTATTCGCTTGGTTTTCGGTTTCGCCGCCGTTTTGCGGCGCGGCGTCCGGTTTTTGTTCCGTTTCCGTTTCGCT
>JAISFM010000072.1 GCA_031263605.1 Clostridiales bacterium
CCCAAAAACTTTCACGCAATATAAATCAAAAAACGGTAAAAGTTTTTGAAAGGGGCGGGGGGAAAACTTTTTATAAAAAGTTTTCCCCCCGCGACCCCCTTTTTAAAAATTTCCGACTATTTAATTTGCAAAGGCGTTTCGTGTTCGGTAGAGATTGCCGCGTCGCGCGTTCCGTTCCGCGCTCCTCGCAATGACAACGTTACTATGTGTAAGTAAATAAGGGGCAAGGGGAACTTTTTATAATTAGTTGCCGAAAGTTTTTGAAAGGGGCGCGGGGGGAACTTTTTACAAAAATTTACCCCCGCGAAAATTCAACACTCCCCGAAACCCCCTTGCTTTAACTTTTAGTCCTCAAAGTAATCGGTATAATCGCCGGCCCTTTCCTTTTCGGGCTTGGCCTTCGCCGCTTTTGCCGCCGCGGGCTTTTCACGCTTCTTCGGCTCGATCTTCGCGGGCGCGGGCTTTTCGGCGGGCGCGGGTACGGTTTCCGACGTATCCGGCTTGTTGCCGTCCGTCGTGGCCGCGGTTTCCGTTTCGGCCGCGTCCGGCGCGTCGCCGATATCCGCCGTCGCCGCCGTTTCGGCCTGTGCCGTACCGCCGTCCGGATACGGCTCGGCCTCGTCCGGTTCGGCCGCAATATCGGATTCATCGTCGCCGTAAACGTAATTCTTGGTGGTGTCTATGTCGATATAGGTCTCGTCGTCCGCGTAACTCGTCGCGCCGCGGTCGGCCTTGGCGGCGTCGGGACGGCGCGCGTAGGACGGGGCGCGCGCAGCGCGGGGCTTGCGCCGCCGCGCGATTGCGGGGACGACGCGCCTGAACAGGTTATTGACCAAAACCGCGAGGATCGCCAAGGCGAACAACAGCGAGGGCAGCCAGTACCAATCCCAAAAGGATTTGGCTTTGACGGCTTCCTCGTCCGCCGCGGCGGTCGCGTCGGCAAAGGATAGGCTGATCCGGTCGGCGGGCTCCTCGTCCTTGATCCGTTTCGTCATCGCGTCGTACTCGGTTTTGTTGATCGTCGCGACTTCGATACGGTCGTAAAACGCCCAGCCCGTGGACCACGTGCTCTCTTTCAGAGGGTCACCCAAGCCCAACTCGAAATTGAACGGCAGCGAATTGGACCCTGTCAAGATATAGAACGAATAGGTTTTATACTCGTTGGAGGCGTTCGCGCCCTCGGTGCGTATGCCGTTGAAGTATGCGCCCTCGACGCCTTTGAGGGCGGCCGTCGCGCCGTAGCGGGACTGCCCTTCGTCGGCGGGGACGCCGTAGGTCTTGACGCTGACCGACACCCTGTAATACGAGGACGCGCTCAATGTATATTCCTTGTCGGACACGAGTTTAAAGCCCGTCGGCGCGGTGTTGTCGATCATCAGGACATAGCGCGCGTCGTCGCCCTGCGAGGTGCCGGGGTTGACGAAAACGGTGTTGCCGTTTTCGTTCTTGGCGAGCGCGCCGGTTTCGTCCTTTTCCTTGGGCAGCAAATAGGCGTCCTCGGGCAGGATGTTTTTGGTGTCCAGCACGCCCGCGCGGGAGGAATTGATCTGCGGCAAGCCGCCCTTGACCGCGCCCGCCACGCCCGTAAAGGAATAACTCGGTTTCAAGGCGGACTTCTCGTTATAGCCGAACAGCCCGAAATCGGATTTGAAATCGACTTGGCGGTTCCGTGCGGCGTTGCTGCCCGCCGTTTTATAGGCGTCCTCTTCGACGGTAGCCATCTCCGCGTTGGCAAAGAACGCCGCGCCCTTGGACAAACGCGTCTCCGTAAAAGGGGAGTCCGCCGTGGCGAACGGCGAGCCCGCCGTCCTGCCGTCGATGCCCGGCTGCCCGTTCATCAGGAGCAGTTCGAGCGACAGTTCCTCGTCGCCCGCGGCGACAAAGAAAGCGTATTCCCGCCATTGCCCGTCCGTTTTGATGTCCAAAATCTCGGCGGCGATTTTCCCGTTGCGCTTTAAAACGAGGGCCGCGCCGTGGGCGTCGCCGTCGCGGGGGTCGGCCTCGTGGGAGGCCAAAACGCTGATTTTAGCATAGGTGGACGCGGAAACCGTAATCGCGGACGACGTGTAGCCCGCCGCGCTCTTGTCGTTGTTGAGGATCATCAGCGCGTTTTTCGGCTGCGTGGTCACGCCGCCGCTCGGGAGCAGCGCGGCGTACCAAGCCGTTTGCGGGGCCAAGCCGGCCGTTTTGGTATAATAGCCGTTGTCCGTCGGCAGGATGCCGCGCTCGACCGCCTCGTCCTTATAGGCAAAGTCGCGCGCGTAGGGCAAAACGCCGGCGTCGTTGCCCTCGAAGTACGTCCACCCGTTCGCTTGCAGGGGGAACTCGAACGTGTCGTAGGTGTAATCGCGGAAAGTCCCGTTGGTCACGGTGGAGGACGAGGAGTCGGCGGTCAGGGTGACGACCGTCTTGCCCTCGGAACGCGCCGTAAAATCGGCGGGGCTCATCGTTTCCAACTCCACGCCGTAAAAGTACGCCGCGCCCGCCGAATGGGTGTCGGCCGCGTTTTTGCCGCCGTAGCCCAGCCACAATTCAAGGTTGATATACCGCGTCTCGTCGGAACTGCCCTTGATAAAAAAGGACGCTTGGTTCCAGTTTTCCATGTGGGGCAGGCCGGTTTTGCCCGCGGTGGTCAAGGCGGACTGCTTTTCGCCCAAAACGGCGCGTTTGACGCCGTTCGCGTCGGCGGGCTCGGTGAGGGCCAACGTGGCCTTGCCCTCCTCGTCGGTCCTGTACCACACCGACAGGCGGTAATAGCGGTAGCGTTCGATCGTGATGTTTTTACTGCGCGCGCCGACCGCGCCGGCGTCGGACTGGTAAAATTGCAACAGGTTGACGCCGGAACCGCCGCCGGGGAATTGGTCGGCGGGAGCGAACGGCGCGTACATGTCGTTGAACGTGTACGACCCGTCGGGATTGAGGCCGGCCGCGACGACCTCGGGCGCGTTGCCGGTTTTGACAATATTGTCGGAGTTCGGGTCGCCGTCCTCGCCCGCGCCGCCCCGGATCACTTCCCAAGAGCCGTCGGGGTTTTGATTGGGCCGGCCGGCCTCGTACACGGTATCCGCGCCGTTAAAATAGGGGTCGATCGAAACGGCCGCCCCGTCCTCGCTTTCCTGGTCGGCGTTGACGGCCAGATTGACGGACGGGTCTGTGTTGTCGGAGCCGTCGAGAATGACCCTGTCCGCGTACCCCTCGTCGCCCGCGTTGCGTGGGATAAAGGAATGCGCCCGCGCGGGCGAGGCGGGTCCGGCGTCGGCGGCCATTTCCCGGTGTTCGCTAACCGAAAGGGTTTTGGCGGCCGCGCCCTTAAAGAACGCCGCGCCCGTAGCGGCGGAGCCATCGGTGCCGGACTGCAAACTCAATTTGAAGTTGACGGGGTAGTACGACGTTTCGACGATGAAACTGTACTCGCGCCAGCCGTTATCCGTGTTCCAGTCCTTGCGTTCCGCATTGGTGTCGATGTTGTCGATCAGCAAGCGGTTTTGATCCCGCAGGGAAACGGTTTTGTCTTTCAACTCGCCGACGGGCTTATTGGAGTCGGCGTCCAAAAGGGCGACGACGGCCTTGCCGGAACTGTCGTAGCCGAAGGTTTTGACCCAGACGGAAAACTCGGCGCGCCGATAGGCCTCGACCGCGACGGATTGCGAGGTAAAAGCATACGCGCCGGAGCCGTCGAGGGTATTGATCATAAGGACGCCGCGGTCGGTGTCGCCCTCTGTTTCAAAGGCGTCGGAATAGGTGTCCACAAGGTCGCGGAAATCGTTATAGGACGCATCGGGGAACATATTGTGGTAAATTTCCGAATTTGCCGCGTATTGGCTGGGGTTGAGGGAGATGACCCCGGCATAGAGTTTGCCGGAGTTGCCCTGCAAACTTTCGCCGGTCCAGTCGGAGGGGCTTTTGGGGAACGAGCCGGAACTGTTCGTGAAATCGCCGTTTGGGATCGATATCGTTTCGGCCGTATAAGAACTGTCGGCGGCCGAAGCGGTACGCGCGCGGGGGGCGAGCAGGCCGGCAAAGGCGAAATGGCAGAGGGCGAGGGCAAAGAACAGCCCCGCCGACAGGCAGGCGATCGGTTTCTCAAATTTTTTCAGCGTTTTGCGGTTGAACATAGTTTAATTTATATCCTTTACTTTTTTTGCGGGGGAGGTTTTTTGACGGCAAATTTCTCCCGCGCCCTTTTCAAAAACCTTTTACAAGTTTTTCCGATATGTATACGGATATATATTTTACTTTATTTGTTAAAAAAAAGCAAACGATTTTACGACTTGTCCGTTATTTTTTGCAGTTGCGTTTTGATTTATGTATTCCGGCGCGCAACTGTCATTCTTTCCGTGCGTGAAGAATCCCGGCCGCATTCACAGGGAATAGGGAATAGTGGATAGGGAATAGTGTCGGTCGGGGGAAGTGAGAATTGAAAATTGAGAATTGAGAAGTGTCGGTCAGAGTGACATTGCGCGGGGCGGCGTGGCATGGGGCGGCGCGGGACGGGTCAGGGGCGGGGGGGGGCCTTGGGGCGGACGCGAGCGGACGGGGCGGTTCAAGAAGCGGCATTAGAGTTGTAACGAAACCTCTCCGCGAAATCTTTACGGGTCTTTTCGTGTTTAGGTTTCGCAACAACTCTGTTCCGAATGCGCATAGTACTTTGTCCTTAACTGTGGACTGTGGACTGTGGACTGTGAACTGTTTTTATTACGCATTTATAGGGATATGGCGTGAAAACTACGCGCTTTCGATAGCGGGGCTTGTATTTTTAACAATCCATATTTCTAACGTGTGGGTTAATCTTGGGGGCGCAAAATAGTGACCAATGATAAAAACAATGACTAATGATCAATGATAAATTGTTGACCTGTCGAAAAAGAAACTTTTGGGATGCTTTGCGTTTCTTATCCGCATTCATGCGCCCTATCCGAAATTTATCCTTTATCATTGGTCATTTAAACGGACATTTTTCTTTGAGATTGCCCCATCAAGAAAGCCCAATAAGAAGAAAATAGTCCGACTTCAAGCAGAAAATCGGATAGAGTAGAAAGAAAAATGTCCGTACCGGGTCGATACCTCGCGGCTTGCCGCGTTGACTGATTAAACTATACTACTCTTAACCTGCATGATGCCCCGCTGCTTGCGGCGGGGTATAGTCATTAGTTATTATGTACAGTTGAAAGTTTTTGAAAGGGGGCGCGGGGGGAAACTTTTTTCAAAAAGTTTCCCCCCGCACAATCGCGCAAATCCACTCTATCCGACACTATTCCCTATCCACTATCCCCTATTCCCTATTCCTTATCCCTCTGTTTTTCCCCTTCCGTTTTCCCGCGCTTTGTGTTATACTATACGGCATGGACTGGTTGAATTACCTTGTTTTAGGGGCGTTTATCGCCGGCATGGCGGCAATCGCCTACTTTACGCGCAAGCGCAGCAAAAGCACCGACGATTTTCTGCTCGGCAACCGGGGCGTTACGGCGTGGATGTCGGCGTTCGCCTACGGCACGACCTATTTCTCGGCGGTCATTTTCATCGGCTACGCGGGTTCGAGCGGCAAGGCGTTCGGCTTGGCGGCCGTTTGGATCGGCGTCGGCAACGCGGTCGTCGGCGCGCTGTGCGCGTGGCTGCTGCTGGCCAAACGCTCGCGCGTCATGAGCCAAAACTGCGGCGCGCGCACCATGCCCGAATTTTTTGAAAAGCGGTTCGACAGCAAGCATATCAAACTCGTCGCGGGCTGCTTGATTTTCCTGTTCCTGATCCCCTATTCCGCGTCGGTCTACAACGGCCTCGGGTACCTGTTCGAGATCGTGTTCGGCATTCCGCTGTGGGCGGTCATTCTGGCCATGGCGGTCTTGACGGCGGCCTACGTCTATTCGGGCGGCTATACCGCGACGGTCATCTCGGACTTCGTCCAAGGGCTGATCATGCTAGCCGGCGTCGCCGTGATGATCGCGTTCGTGTTCCGCGCGCCCGAGGTCGGCGGCATGGGGGCGGCCTTTCAAAAGTTGGGCGCGGCGGGCAAAGGCCTTTTCCCGCAGGATGCCGCTACCTTTTGGAGTTTGTTCTTTATGGTCATGCTGACCTCCCTCGGCTCGTGGGGAATGCCGCAGATGGCGCACAAATTTTTCGCGGTCAAGGGCGACAAGGGCTCGATTCTGCGGGGGACGCTGATCAGCGCGGCGTTTTCCCTCGTGATCGGCGGCGGCGCGTACCTCACGGGCACGGTCGTTGACCTCGTCCCGCTGGCGCAAAGCGGCGACCGCGTGATCCCCGAACTGCTCTCGCGCGTCCTGCCCGCCGGGCTGATGGGCTTGATTGCCGTTTTAGTCCTGTCGGCCAGCATGAGCACGCTGTCGGGGCTGTCCCTGACGAGCAGCGGGTCGGCGGCGATCGACGTGTACAAGGGCTATATCAAAAAGGCCGCGGACGACAAAAAGGTCAACCGCGTCATGCGCCTGTTCACGCTGTCGTTTATCGCGCTGTCGGCGGCGTTGGCGTTCATTAACTATTACACGGGCGTGACGACGATCGTCAACCTGATGAGTTTGAGTTGGGGGCTTTTGGGCGGCGCGTTCATCGGCCCTTACGTACTGGGGCTGTATTTCAAATTTATCAACAAGTACGGCGCGTACGCCTCGTTCGTTTCCTCGTGCCTGATCACGCTCGCCCTTTTTATCGTAATGAAAGCGGTTCCCGGCACGGCGTCCGTCATCACGCCGCCGTTCATAGGCGTAATGTGCATGTTCGCCTCGTTTGTCGTGACGCCGATTGCGTCGTGGATCGGCGCGAAAGCGGAGCGCGGCAAAGACGTTCCGGAAAAATCAACCGACGTTTCGGAACAATTATCGTCAAACCCTTGACAAAGCGCGTATCTTATATGTTATAATACGTATGATAAACAAAAGGCTGACCTTGCGGTCAACCTCTCAACGTCAAAAAATAGCCGCTCATGTTGAAAGTGGGGCGGCTATTTTTTATGCGCAATTCTCGAATGAGAATTATGGAGTGGATCGGCGCGAAAGCGGGGCGCGGCAAAGACGTTTGCAAAGGTATTTCGGCAAAGATATTTCAAAAAAAAATGGCGTCCAGCCCTTGACAAAGCGCATATCTTATGATATAATACGTACAATAAGCAAAAGGCTGACCTTTCAGTCAACCTCTCAACGTCAAAAAATAGCCGCTCAGATTGAAGATAGGGCGGCTATTTTTTTATGCGCAATTCTCGAATGAGAATTATGGAAAGGGTCAGTACAAGGACGAGTCCCAGTATTTCTCCCATACGCATCACCCCCTTTTGCGCCCTTGATTAGGAACGCCGAAAGAGAGGCAAACCGCCGCCAGCCTTTTGCTTGGCTTTCGCCGCATTTATTATAGCACACTTTGTCCCGTTTGTAAACGGATTTTCAGAACGCGGTTTGTCCATAGGGCAAACGCTTATCCTTTAACTTTCAATTTTCAACTTTCAATTTTCCATTTGCCCGCTCTCAAAACGCTTGCCAAACGCGCCTCATATATGATATACTCGTATACGAGAAAAGCCCTTGGGCTTTTCGGCATTTTTGCCTCAAAGAGGCAAAAATGTAAGGGATAAACATTCAATAAAGGGTTGTCGCGTTTTTTTCGCGGCGGCCCCGATAAAAAGCGAGGGCGAAAATATGGATAATGAGAACAAAAAAACGCAAACCGAAACCGCGAATACGCCGACTGAAAACGAAAAAACGGAAACGGCCGTTGCCTGTCGGCATTGCGGCGCGGAACAACCGGCCGACGCGTGTTTCTGCATGAAATGCGGCGCGAAAATGGAGCGGGGCAAAATCTGCCCCGTTTGCCGGAAAGAGGCCGCCCCGTCGGCGGTGTTTTGCGTGAGTTGCGGCCAAAGCCTGTCGGCTTCCGCCGCGCCCGCCGCGCCTACCGCGCCCGCCGCGTCCGCTTATCCCATTCCCGCCGCGCCTACCGCGCCAACCTATTCCGCCTATCCCCCCGCGCCTACCGCGCCGGCCTATCCCGCCGTTCCGCGCCCCGCGCCGGGGCTTTCGCTGAAACAAGCGATGCGTTTGGCCCGCGTTTGGTGCGCGGCGGCCTTGTGCGCCGCGATGTTCGGGCTGTCCTTTTTGCCGTTCCTGTCGTTCCAAGCGGATTTGTCCGTCTTATCGGGGCGCGAGGCCGTCAGGGTCTCGCCCGTGCAAGCGATTGCCGCGCTGGGCTACACGCAAAAAGCCCTCGACGACGTAGAGGGCGAATTCGAGAGTTTCGTCAGGTCGCGCTATAAAAACACCGATAAAGAGCCGTCGGACGACGACCTGATGCGGTTAATGAACGAGTTCAACGCCTTGAAACTCGTATACTGTTCGGACATCCGCGAGGCCTCGCCGTTCACGGCGGGCCGCTTGATGGCGACGGTGACGGCCGCCGCGTTCGCCTATATTTTGGGGACGTTCGCCCTCTTTGCGCTCGCGTTGGCGCGCGCGTTCCTGTTCACGCTGAAACCGCCGTCCGGCGCGTCGGGGGAAGCGGCGGCGGGGAAGGGCAAAAAAGCCAAAAAGAGCCGCGTCCCGTACCTGTACGCGGCCGCCGCGCTGCTGCCCTTTGCGGCGGCGGCGGTGAACGGCGCGGTGATGACGGTGGGCGGCATAATGGTTTTTGTCCTCGCGTCGCTGGGGCTGGCGGCGAATTTGTTGTCGGACGTCCTTATCGAGGGGCGCAAAATAAACGTAAAGCCGTTCATCCGCCAAAGTTTGTCGTTCGGCCTCGCGTTCATACTGCTGTTCATGGCCGCCGCGCCGCAGTACGGCGTGACGTTTCAATATCAAGGCGAGTCGTCCATAACGGGGCGCGAAATCACGCGGTACGCGACGGGCAAGTACAATATGTTCGACTATTCCGAGGCGAACGACCTCGCGGATAAAAAAAGCGACGCTTACGCCCTTATCCGCGAGATCAGATTGGCCGACGTCGTAAAGTCGTTGGGCGCGGCAATCGACGCGGGCGTGCTGGAAAAGCCCGAAGCGGCGGGAACTATCGCGCCGCCCGTCGTCAGTTTTTACGCGGAGGTGGACGAATCGGGGGTTGATATGACCCTTGCGGCGGCGGCTTTGGGGCTGGCGTTCAGTTACTTGGCGGCGGCCGCGCTGTGCGCCGTGCTGCTGCTGTCGGCGGTCGGGTGGTCGCGCGGCGGGGACTCGGTTTGCGAGCCGTTGAGTTGGGCGGCGCACATCGCCCACGCGGGCGCGGCCGCGCTCCTGCTCGCGCTGTCGATCGTGATAGTGGCGACGGCGAACCCTGTTTACAATTTCGTGGGCGCGGACGCGAAAGCGTTCATCACCGCCGCCCCGATTATAGGCCTGATATTCTCGCTGGGCAATCTGGCTCAAAAGTTGATTTTAAAGTCGAGAGCCGTTAGAAGGGAATAGGTGTTAGGTAATAAGTAATAG
>JAISFM010000192.1 GCA_031263605.1 Clostridiales bacterium
GGCGAAAAGAGGTCGTTAGACTTGTAGCGAGGAGCGCGAACGCCCCGTTTGTCATTGCGAGGAGCGCAGATCGCGCGACGCGGCAATCTCTACCGAACAGGGGAACGCCCCGCGCCTCTCCGTCATTCTTTCCGCGAGTGACTAATCTCAACCGCAATTGTGCATTGTGAATTGATTTGTCCTTTCGAGCGAAGCCGAGAAATCCCCCGCCTATTAAAAATTCCCCAAATTGAAAGGTCACTAAACTATTGACTTCCCGAAAATCCCATGATATAATAGAGGCGTAAACTTTCCGGATCCTCGCTCTTTGGCAACTGAATAGTACGGATTGTTGCGGAACCTAAACGGTTGCGCAACAAATCCCGAGAGTCGTCGCGGAACCTAAACGGCTGCGCGAAAACTCATAGCGCAATACTCCGTCGTGCGTCGGGCGCGGCCGAATTATGCCCTTTGAAAAACCGCCTTTTATCCCGCCGCCTTATAAAAATTCCCCTCCCTCGCGGGGCGCAGCCTATGGCGGCGGGGCGGAGCCCGAAGGTTCTCGTTAGAGTTGTTGCGGAACCCGATCCGAACGCGCCCCTCGTCCGGCCTGTTGAGCGGGGCGAACGCGGTCGAAACATCTCAAACCTTTTTAGCCTTTGCCCCGTCGGGGCTGTTACAATATCGTCAAATACGCTGTCAAAACAACCGCGTTTTTTTGCTTGCTTATTCCCGAAAAAAAGGGTATAATAATATTTACTTTTTAAAAGGCGCGTTGATACGCTCTCCGCGCCCTTAAAGTCGGGGTTTTTTCACCGTTCGGCTTTGTAAGTTTTGGGAACAAGCCTACTATCAAAATCTAAAACGATTGCACAGGAGTAACTAATCAACCATGAAACGCACCTACCAGCCAAAAAAACGCACCCGTTCCAAGGTGCACGGTTTCCGCGCCCGCATGAAAAGCACCGGCGGCCGCCGCGTTTTGAAACGCCGCCGCGACAAGGGGCGCAAAATCATTTCGCCGCAGCCGTTGGGCGCAAAATAAAAATCGGGCAGTATCATAGTTTAAGGCAATGAGCGGCGTACAGGGACATTGTTATTGCGCGGAGCGCGACGCGGCAATCTCTGCAAAACACGAAACGCGCCTTTTTATACAGAGGTTGCCCCGCCCTTTGCTCGACCCGCGATAGACTTAGCGAAATTAACTTGCGGCGGCCTTGCGCGTCTTTTCGCGGCAAACAAAGATAAAAATCCCGCAATTCCGCTCGCCTTTTAATTCCGCCGCAAGTCTAATGACCGGCTTATGCCCGCCGCAAACTATGGCATAGTTGAAATTTCGGCTAACCGCGTAAAACAAATTCGGCTAACCGCATACAACCAAATTTTGGTTGACCCGACGACACCGATGCTCCCCGCAAAACACCGTTTAAAGAAAAACTATCAATTCGGCTATATCTATAAAAAGGGCAAGCCCGTGCCCGCGCGCAATTTGACGCTGATCTTTACGGCGATACGCGGCAGCGGGCTTCGGATCGGCTTTTCCGTCAGCAACAAGGTCGGCAAAGCCGTCGTTCGGAATTTAATCCGCCGCCGCCTGCGCGAATGCGCCCGCGCCCTGCTCCCCCGCGTCCGCCCCGGCCACCACTGCGTCGTCAGCGTCCGCCCCGGCATCACGGAGGAAAGTTTCCGGGAAATCGCGCGGGATTTGGAATACGTTTTCAGGAAAGCCGGACTGCTTGACAATTAATGATATCGGATAGGGCTTGTTTAAGACGGTATTGCCTGCGGGCAAGAAACATACGGCATACCCAAAGTTCCTTTTTCGACAGGTCAACAATTAATCATTTATCATTAGTCATTTATCATTAACTTATCATTAAACAACAATCATTAAACACCGCTCCCATGAAGTATCTTTTAATCTTTTCGATTAAACTCTACAAACTGACCCTCTCGCGCTTTATCGGCGGGGGGTGCATGTATACGCCCACATGCTCGACCTACGGCCTTGAAGCCGTGCGGGAGTTCGGCGCGGTACGCGGCGGGTTTTTGGCCGCCAAGCGGATTTTGCGTTGCGTGCCGTGGGCAAAGGGCGGGTTCGACCCGATCCCGCCCAACCCGAAAGGAGAAATGAAATGGCTCTTTTAAATATAGCCGCGAGTGTTGCCAACGTTTTGGCCGTCGCCGAGCCCAAAGGCCTGTGGGAATGGCTTATTCGCGGGTTCGGCTCGTTTATACCTTCCTACGGCCTATGCATTATCGTTTTTACCGCTTGCCTGCGGATTTTGCTGTTGCCCGTCGATTTCTTTCAGCGCAAGATTGCGATAGACAACAAAAAGAAAACGGAACTCATGCAGCCGTATATGGATAAAATCCAAAGGGCGTACGCGGGCGACCGCCTCGCCATGCAGTCGAAACAGCGCGAACTCCAAAAGAAATTCAAATACAGCGCGTTCGGCGCGTGCCTGCCCGCCATCGTCAGCATGGTTATCTTTTTGACGATGTTCACCGGCATGAGGAATTTGGCGAATTACGCGATTGTCAACAGTTACGAACAGCCTAAATTCGATTACCTTGTCGCCGCGACAGGCTCCAAATACAAATCGGACGAGGATCTCCTGCTCTTTTCGGACGAGAAATTCTTTGAGGCGGCGTCCGCGCGGTACGCCGGCCTTTTCAACGAAAACGGGGAGTTGTTTTATCAAGACGAGAATACCGATACCGTGTCTGTAACGAAACCCTTCGAGTTGGACGCAGAACATTTTGGCTGGCTCAACAAGGAATCCGGCCGGGACGGCCTTTTGATATACAACCGGCCCAACGGGATTTACGAGTTCAAAGGGCTTGCGGAAGCGGTCATAATTGCGGCGGCGGTATCGGAGACCGACCCGCCTTATCCGTTCACGAATGCCGACGGCGAGCCCCTCATGATCGGCGACGAACCCAAGGAGATTTCCAAACGTGAATTTATCGTTTACGACGCCCTCATTCGGGATTTAAGGCAAACCGAGGCCGAAGAATTTTTTGAAAAAGTGTCCGCGCGGTATGACGGGCTTTTCAATGAAAACGGGGAATTATCCGGCGAGGACGAGAATAATAATATCGTGTCTATAACCGCGCCCGTCAAGTTGGACGCCGAACATTTCGGTTGGCTCAACCAAGAGGGCGGCAGGGACGGCCGTTTGGCGGACATAGGATCCAAAGGAATTTACGATTTTGAAGGGCTTGAAAAAGCGGTCATAAAAGCGGCGGCGACGTCGGAAGCCGACACGCCTTATACATTCACGACCACCGCCGGCGAATCCAAGGAGATTTCCAGACGCGAATTTATCGTTTACGACGCTATCGTCAAGGATTTGGGGCGGGACGCGGCTTACGAGGAGTACAAAGACAACCAGCGAACCGGCTTTTTATGGATTAAAAACGTTTGGCTGCCCGACGCCGCTTATACGCTGGTTGATTGCAGATCCTTTCAGATCGTCAAGCCGGTGCCCGCGACCGCGGATTTTTCACGCTTGATCCCTACGGGTTGCAGCGGCTACGGCGCGTCGTTCAAGGACTACAAAACGAATTTCAATATGTCCGAATATACGCTGATCATGGGCAAGGCGATCGGCGACCCCGACTTGAACGCGGGCGTGAACGGCTATTATATTTTGGTTGTTTTGGTTGTCGCGCTGTCCGTTTTGTCCACCAAATTGAACGCGGCGGGCAATCCGATGCCGACGCCCCAGCCCGGGCAGGATGGCGCGCCGGGCGGCGCGGGCATGTCGAAAATGATGCTGTGGATGATGCCGATCATGATGGCGTTATTCGCGCTGACCAGCAACGCGATTTTCTCGCTCTACATGGTGACCAACAGCGCGATGGCGTTGCTGTCCACGGCGGTCTGCGGCTGGGCGATCAAACGGTACGGCAGGAAAAAAGAGGCTGCGGGCGGCAACCTCAAAGGCGGCAACGGCGGGACGGGCGCGGCGCGGCCGAAGTATACGAGATACGAAAAAAAGTAAAGGCCGAAACTGCGGAAACGTTGTCGCATGTTGAGCGGAACGAACAAAGCGAACGCGGTCGAAACATCTCAACCTTTGCCCTGCCGGTGCGAACCGAGCGCGAAACGCCCCTTTTGTCATTGCGAGGAGCGCACAGCGCGACGCGGCAATCTCTACCAAGCAGGGGAACGCCCCGCGCCCTTTATCTTCATGTTGAGCGGAACAAGCAAAGCGAACGCAGTCGAAACATCTCATTAAACCGAAAATCGAACGGTACGGATTTGCGGGATATTTACA
>JAISFM010000199.1 GCA_031263605.1 Clostridiales bacterium
TTCCTCGATCGGGCGGGGGTTCTTGACGATTTTGGGGTCGCAGGTCAAAAAGCCGTTGACGTCCGTCCAATTCTCGTACAGGCCCGCGCCCGCCGCGCGCGCGATGACGCTGCCCGTAATGTCGCCGCCGCCGCGCGAAAAGGTTTTAATCCCGCCGTCGGGCAAACTGCCGTAAAAGCCCGGCACGACCGCGCCCCGCACGATCCGCGCCAAACGCGCCCCCGCGATGTCGTTGGTAAATTCGGCGTCGAACGAGCCGTCCTCCCTGAATTTGACAATCTCGGCCGCGTCGATAAACTCGACGCCCAAACGCGCCGCCATGATAATAGCGGATAAATACTCGCCGCGCGACGCCGCGTAGTCCGCCCCCGCAAAACTCCCGATGTCGGCGAGGATTTTATTCAAATGCTTGTCGATGTCCAAATCCAATTTCAAGTCGCGGACAATCCCGCGGAACCGCTCGGCCACTGCCCCGAACGTTTCGGCGAGTTGGGGCGTACCCGCAAGCGCGTTGCATTTGTACAGTAAGTCGGTGATTTTCTCGTCGCCCGCAAACCGTTTGCCGGGCGCGGACACGACGACAATCCGCCGCGACGGGTCCCCCGCCACAACCGCCGCCGATTTGTTGACGGCCGCCGCGTCCGCCATGCTCGTACCGCCGAATTTCGCTATCTTTGTTATGATCATTTTTTATGCCCTTTTTTATTTTTTTATTTGTGTTTTGGGTTTGGGTTTGGGTTTGGGTTTGTTTTTTTTTGCGGGGGAAACTTTTTGAAAAAAGTTTCCCCCGCGCCCCTTTCAAAAACTTTCCGTGTTTTTTATAGTGAAACGAGGCAAGGGTGCATACGATTTACGATTTACAATTTACAATTGACAAATTTCGGTTTGAGTTTTTATGCGCATTCGTCATATTGCAGATTGTAAATCGGACAGACAAAAACGGCGCGTTTCGTGTTTTGTAGAGATTGCCGCGTCGCGCGTTCCGCGCTCCTCGCAATGACAAAAGCGGCGTTTACGCTCCTCGCAACAAGGCTAATGACCCCGTAGCGACGCCATTTGTCCACTCCCTCGTTAACCGTAAATAGGCAACAACTTGCGGTTTGAGAGAGAGTATCCCCCGACCGCAATTTGTCAATTGTAAATTGTAAATCGTCAATCGTCAATCGCTTTACCCGCGCCGGATTTTCCGCGCTTCCAGATAATACCGTTTCTCTACCCCTTCCCCCATCGAGAACGCTTTGCGCGGCAAAATGCCGTATTTGCCCAATAAACGGAAAAAATCCGCTTTTTCGATTTTCGGCATCGGGACAGGGACAGGGTTTCGGGCGGCGGCGCGTTTTACGGCGTCCGCCAATTCCCGTTCGCCGTGGATGTAATCCGCCGCGCCGCCGTGTTCCCTTATATATTCGTCGATGAAACTTTGTGTGCCGCGAATCGTTTCCACGGCGTCCGCGCCGGATTTCAAGCGGGACAGCCCCGCCTTGAATTTTTCCGCGTCGGTATCGTAGACGACGCGGTGAATCGGCTCGAACGCCAAGCCCTCGTCATAAATATTGACCGCCTCGCAAAGCGCGAACCGCGCGGGGTGATCCCCCCGCTCTTGCGCGCTCAACGCCCCTTTGATTTCCTCCCAATAGGCTTTCGCGGCCGCAAGGGAATGGTTCCCGTCGCCCACGGCGAACAGAAAACCGTCCTCTTTGACAAGCGCGGCCAAACTTTCGGAGATTGCCGCGGTATCCCCGACGATCCAACCCGTGATATGCCCGCCGTTCATATTCAAATCGGTATCGTATACGGGCGGCCGCGCCTTCGTTTTTTCGTACAGCGTTTCAATCAGCGCGCGTTTCGGGTCGTCGATCAGCAGCATGGTATGGGAAATTTCCAGCGGCGCGCCGCGCCGGATTTCCACGCGCGGGGGGATGCGTTCCAAAATCGTGCCTTCCGTCGCGCGGATCGGGGCGCAGTCCTCCGGTTTCCAACTGTACGCTTCCAAATCGACCGAAAACAGCAAGCCCAACCGCCGCGCGTGATAGGGCGTGCGCCGCTCGGTTAAAACCGCGCAGTCCCTGTATTCGGTGAACATGCCGCCGCGCAAGTAAGCGTTCATCGCCGCGTGAATGGCCTTGATCCGCGCGGAATTGTCGCTTTCAAGGTAAATTTCGGGGAAGGTCAGCCGATACGCGCCTGGCGCGTCCCCGACAAGTCTCTCGACCGCGTCCCAATAGGCGGGGTCGCCGGTGAATTGGTCGCAAGCGACGACCGCCCATTTATACAGGTCGATCCCCGCGGCGGGCAGGAGTATGCCGTTGAAGTTGACGGGCAATGTATTGCGTTTCATTTTCATATAATTATAGGTTGGTTGCAATTGACGATTGACAATTTACAATTGACAAATTTCGGTCGGGGTATTTTAGTGGTTAGTGGCGGTCGGGGTTTCGCAAGGCGGGCGCGGGCGGCGGGTATGAAACTTATAGAGTTGAGGGGAATTTTTGCATCGGTTGCGATTCTTCACTGCGTTCAGAATGACAGAGAGTTGCGCATTCGGAATGAAAGAGGAAAGCGCGGGGCGTTCCTCTGTTTTGTAGAGATTGCCGCGTCGCGCTCCCGCGCTCCTCGCAATGACACGCGGGCGTTCGCGCTCCTCGCAATGACCCCATGCGGACAGACAAACCGCGTTTAAAAGTACTTCATCGTTCGCAAGCCACGAACATACCCCGACCGAAATTTGTCAATTGTAAATTGTCAATTGTAAATTGCGCTTTGTGCATTGCAATTCACAAAGCGCGCCTATTCCTGCGTTTCCTCTACTACCTCGAAACTGTCGCTCTCGTTCGCGCCCGACGCGGCGGCCGCTTTCGCGCCTTTCGCGGGCTTGACGACGATGGGCGCGCCGGAAGCCGCGGCCTGTTTGACCTTTTCCTCTAAACTTTTGGCGGCGGCGGTATTTTCCAACAGGTATTTTTTCGCGTTTTCGCGCCCTTGCCCGATCCGTTCCTCGCCGATGCTCAACCACGTGCCGGTCTTTTGGACGAAACCGTAGGCCTCGCCGAGGTCGATGAGGCTCCCCTCGCGGCTGACCCCTTTGCCGAACACCATATCGAACACGGCGGTGCGGAACGGCGACGCCAATTTGTTCTTTACGATTTTGGCGCGCGTCTTGTTGCCGACGACTTCGCCGCTCTCCTTAATCGGCTCGCCCTTGCGAATGTCGATCCGAACGCTCGAATAGA
>JAISFM010000226.1 GCA_031263605.1 Clostridiales bacterium
AGGCGCATCAAATCGGCGGCGCGGTTTTGGAAACCGGGCAATTCCTGATTTGGGCCAACCTATGGTCGTTCGCCTTGTCGGCGGCGGCATACGGGATTTACCGCCTGTATTCGCGCCTGTGGGCGGGAGGGGCGGCGCGGGACGCGAGGGATATTTCATGCGGGGGAACGCCGGCCCCTGCCGGGGAAACCGACGGGAACGGAAAAGAGCATACGGAATATGCCCCGAAGAGCATACCGAACCTGCCCGAAGAGATTGCGGCCGGGGATTTTCCGATCGGCGGCGGCGGAAGCGGGCGGACGGCGGAGGAGGGCGCGGGCGGCGTATCCGCGCCAAAGCCCGCCGCCGCAAAGCGCATGCCGTTAAAGAACGCCGCGACAAAGCCCGCCGCCGCAAAGCGCGCGCCGTTAAAGAACGCCGCGCTTGCGGCGGCGTTTGTGATCGTAATCGCGCTGATCGGCTGCGCGGGCGGTTTGCTGATGTTGAACAGCGCGAAGGATCTGCCCGCTTCGGTTTTGTACCCGATGGTGACGGGCGGCGTCATCATCCTGTCCGCTGTATCGGGACGCCTTTTTTTCGGTGAAAAGACGACCCCGCAAATCCTTGCCAGTTTGGGTCTGACCTTAATCGGCACTTTGTTCCTATTTTGACGGGCAGGTTTTAAAAGGAGTCAAGAAAGAAAGGAGAGCGAAACGATACGCGCGGAATGGATATGGTTTGGACGATGGGATTTATCCCCGGCATCAAAGAAGCGGCGCGTCCGTATTCTACGCCTGCTACATCCACGCCGAAATCGAGGCGGGAGGCGGCGCGCGGGGCGATTTGGTTTTGGAGGGCCGCGAGAAACGGGATTACACGGCCACAATAAGGGAAACGATAGCCTTGAAAGCGGGGAAAACCGTTTTTGACGGGCTTGTCCTGTCTACCCCGCGCAAGCCTTGGGGCGGTTCAAATGCCATTTGAATTTTCTTAAACTTGATTTCAATCGTATTGTCTCCGGTTTATTGCTCAATTTCCGTCTCTTGTGTTGGCTTTTGCTCTTTTGCTAATAGTTCAATTATACATTCCTCTATATTTTTATAAATTTCCGGCTTCATTGTATTGGCAATTTTGATCGGCTTTCCGTCGTCTGAGCAAATTATCCTATTTTTTGCTTCACCCGAATTTATAACATTTATTTTTTTTATTTCGCAAGTAATAGATTGCGGAGATATTGATTCCATTATCGCTTTGACTGCGGGAGACAATGCTTGCCCATCATCAACATCATTGGGATTGTTCGGAAAACAAATTAAGTTTGGCAATTCGCTTTCCAAAACGAGTTCTGCTGCGTGAGTATCCGATTCGATATTTTTCTCAACTTGATAAGTTTGGAAGTCGCCGGCCACCGCAAAAATGTTGTTGCAATACTTTATGTTGGCATAGGCTTGCATGGCATTAGCCAAGGATGTTAAAGATCCGACTACGACAATGTTTAATTTGCCTAAAAGATTTTTGCATATATTCTCATATGTCTTTGGAAGGTCGTTACTCAATTCGCAAGTATAACCCTCTTTTTCGATTCTTCTTTTAACGGAATCGTTCTTAACATAAAAATTAATCCTTCTGCCTTTGCGCCCTAAACACAGATCCAATATCTTTTCGGCAATGCCTTCATTTTCATCCTGAATAATTAATCCCGATATATTTGTTTTCGGCAAATTAAGCAGCATTAAAAGCGCGTCAAAACAACAGGGATTTTTCTCAAATGCAAAATCCAACAAAAAATTCGCTTCAAAAGCATATAACGAATTTTTGATTTTTAATTTACTTTCCTTGTCCACGATTTCTCTCGAATCAAGAATTAGGCTTTTTACATCCCTTTCGGTAATATTATTGTCTATGCGGAATGTTATGCTGTTATTTTCCCTATCCTTGTCTGCTTTAAATCGTTTTTTACAATCGGCATCGCTTATATTCGTTTTTATCCAAATGCTTACTCCTAAAATTGAATTCGTTAATTCAAAATATTTCACATCGTTTATATACGCCGAAGTCCGCTCGCCACCGTCGCTTACATCTTCGTTTAATCCAAGGCTTTTTAGGAGCGATAACACTTCGTCGGCAGAAAGATGTTCTTTAAGCAATTTGATTTTTCTTAACCCGACAAAGAACAAATTCATAATAATCCCGACTAACAAGCCGAGACTCATTCCCTTTAATTCTGTACTTCCGATTACTATTGTCATTTTTGAAAGACCAACAACTAAAACCGACGCAGTCAACAAAAGCGTGGAAATCTTATCATAATTCACTTTTCTATCGACAAGGACTCTTAATCCGGGCGCGGCAATAATAGCCATTAGGAATAAACTAATAGCGCCAATTACGGGATCCGGCATAACTTTGATTAATGCCAATAAATGTCCGCTAAACGAACACAAGATTAAAACCGCGGCGGTATAAATATATTGATGGTATTTTACGTTCCCATTTATTCTCATTACACCGGTACTTTCGGCATATATTGTCGTGGGAACTCCCGTAAGCAATGCGGCGGAAAGATTGCCTATGCCGTTCGCGAAAAGAGAAGTCGAGAGTGAAATATTCTTGTCCGGCTTTCCTAAACTGCTTTGAAGGTTTTCAATTATTATTTTTCTTCCGATGTGTTCACAGAACAATATTAAAGTCGGTGGAATTATCAGAAGTACTGTGGAAAGAGTAAACTTTGGCAATCCAATACGAAAAGTCGGCGCGATTAAAACATTTGCGGTTTTAAGGGAATCAAAATCCCATATCTTAAAAAGCGATGCGACGATTCCACCGATAATCAAAGCCAAAAACAACGAAGAATTTTTGAATAAATTTCGCTTTGTTACCGAAAGAAACACAACTAAAAACAAGGTTATCCCTGCAACAATTGCAACTGTACCTCCCTGAGATAATCCGGATTGTTCCGCTGCGGTTGGAGTTAATTCTAAACCGATTAGAGAAATTGCGGGGCCCAAAACTGCCGGCGGTATAAAGAAATCTATAAATTTGTCAATCCTTTTCCTTGCTTCCTCATGAGTCTCTTCTTTCTTTTTGATATTACTTATTACAGCAAGCACGACAAATATCATTGCCGCGACAATATATGCTCCCATAAGATAATCAAAAATATCTTCTTGCGGAACTTGGCCTTTTAATGAACTGACTATATATATCGAACTTCCGATAAAGGCAAATGATGAACCTAAATAACCCGGCAATTTGCCTTTTGTTAATATCAAATACAATATTGACGAAACTGCCGATGTAAAAAGCACCGTTGCAATATCAAAAACTTGAAATCCGACGGCAGCATTAATAACAATTGGCATAAGAATTATGGCGGGAAAAACAGCGACAAAATTCTCCAAGCCTCCGCTTAGGTTCTCTTTTGTGAAAATCTCCCGAAAAAATGCTAATTTTTGTTTTTTGTTATTGTTTGACTCCATATTGTCGGTTTATTATACCATAATTCGGCAAAAAAACCTAATGCTTATCTGCGTAGGGAGTGTACAAACCGCAAGGCAAATGAAATTGGCAATACATGAGAGGAAGGTTGCGGAATTTATGGATGTGGCGGTTGGTTGGGTCGGACTCGGTTGCGGCATTATAACATGAGCGAGGACGCGCCTTTTGAAAAATGAAACGATGCGCGCGCCTTTTTTTAATGACGGCGCGCAAACAAAAAGAAAGGAGCGGCCGCTCCCCGATATATATAGAAAAAAGAAGAAACTTGAACCGTGAGAAAAGCAAGAAACATGACAGTCGCGGGGCTTTGCCTGGCCGTGTTGGCGGCGTTTAGTTTTGTCGCCGCGACATACCGCGGGGAGTCGGCGTCCGCGAGCGGCGGCGAGGCTTTTTTTACCGCTTCGGGCGGGACAATGTCCGGAACCGGGCAGGGGATAAAACTTTGACGCGTAGGGGGGCGTGGAGGCTATCGGATTGCCGCAATACATTGTATCGCCGTCGCCGTGTTCCCTAAACGGCGACCAGCGACGCGGCGATGATGTGATAATATACGCGGCCGCGCTCCTCGTACCGATCAAACGTGCCCTCGATTTGTACCGTCGTTTCCGCCGGCGGCAAATCGCCCTCGTAAACAAATTCAAGCCCCGAGGCGCAGCACGCCGCCGCGTCCTTGATCACGACGGAACGGTAATCCTTGTCGGCCGAACCGTCATGCCGGACGGAATACTGCCCGCGCGCTTTCACCGTTTTCCCGATGTAGGCCTCGGGCCGTATATTGATCATATCGTTCACCTGCGCGTATACCATGTTCGCGCTCATCGCCGTCAAATCGAAGTAATCGGTATTTTTGGGATTCGCAATCCTTTCCCACGGTTTCGTTATAACCAAAAACAGCCCGACGACCACGACGAGAGCCAAAGTTACGCTCAAAACAGTCCTTCCCGTTTTCTTTTCGGGCGTTTGTTCGGCCTGTCGTTCAATTTTTTGTTCCATGCCTATTCGCCTCCTACTGGTTGCGCGGACGGTTGTGCCGCGCCTATTCGCTCCCCACTTGTTGTCCGGGCAGTTGTGTCGCGTCTATTCGCTCCTACTTGTTGTCCGGAGAGTTGTTTCGCGCCTACCGTCTCTTGAACTTCAAGCCCGAAACGCAAAACAAACCGAATATCACGACTTCGGTCAGGACGATCGTCGCGCCTACGGGCGTGCCCCATACGATGGAAATGAGGATGCCGCACAGCGCGCACGCGACCGAAACCGCCGCCGAGCACAGCACGACCGCTTTGAAATTTTTGAATACGCGCATCGCCGACAGCGCGGGGAAAATGACCAGCGCGGAGGTTAAAAGCGAGCCTACGAGCCGCATTGAAAGCGACACTACGATTCCGATGACGGCCGCGACGAGGATTTCATACGCTTTGGACTTTACGCCCGCCGCTTTCATGAACTCCGCGTCGAACGTCACGGCGAATATTTTATTGTAAAAAACAAGGTAGACGGCTATGACCAAAACCGACATGCCGATACACAGGAAAATATCGCTCTGTTTCAGCGTCAGTATCGAGGTGGAGCCGAACAGCGAGGTGCATACGTCCGCGGAAATGTTCGGCGTCACGGAAAAGGTGTTCAGCAAGAAATACCCGAACGCCAACGCCGCGACGGAAATCAGGGCGATCGCCGCGTCGCCCTTTATTTTGGCGTTTTGCCCCGCGGTCAGCAGCGATACGGCGGCGGCGACCGTGAGGGGCATGATCAAGTATAAATTGTTCGTTAAATTGATCACGGCGGCGACCGCCATGCCGCCGAAAGCGATATGCGACAGCCCGTCCCCGATAAAGGAGTACCTTTTCAGCACGAGCGGGACGCCTATGAGCGCGGCGCACAGCGCGACTAAAACGCCCACGATCAAAGCGTTTTGCACAAAGGAAAATTGCAGGTATTCCCAAACGCTCATACGGAATCCGCCCCCTCGGAACGCGGTTTGCGTTCGCCGCTCCGCGCCCTGTATTCGCCGCCCGCCCCGAAAAAGCACGGGGCGTCTTTTTCCATTTTGAGAATGTGCGACGCGTAGTTGAGGGCAGTCGCGGTATCGTGGGACACCATGACGACGGTCAGTCCGCCCCGGTTCAGATCCGCCGTAATTTCATACATGTCCCGCGCGGCGGCGGGGTCGAGGCCGGCCACGGGCTCGTCGAGAACGAGTATCTTTTTCGCGGCGCACAGCGCGCGCGCCAATAAAACCCGCTGCTGCTGCCCGCCCGACAACTCGCGGTAACAGCATTTCGAGAGGCCAACTATGCCGAGTTTTTCCATGCTGCCGCGGGCCAGCGTTTGCTCCTTCCTGTTATAGAAAGGGCGTAGGCCGCACCTGTTTATACAGCCCGACAAAACGACCTCGCAGGCGGACGCGGGGAAGTCCCTTTGCATATCCCGCTGCTGCGGCAAATAGCCGAAATCGCCGCGCCGCAAGCCGTCGCCGAGGCGGATAACGCCCGCGAGGGGCTTGTGCAAGCCCAATACGGCTTTGATTAAGGTGCTTTTGCCCGCGCCGTTCCCGCCGATAACGCAAAGGTAATCCCCGAGCGAGACCCGAAAGGAAATATCCTTCGCGACGGTATTGCCCTCGTAGCCGAGGCTTATATTTTCAACGTAAAGTCCCGCCATAATTCCTATGCCAACGCTTGGCGCAATACGCCGAGGTTGCTTGCCATAATCGATAAATAGGTCGTCCCGTTCGCAATGTCGCTCCCCGTCACATGCTCGCACGGGTTCATGACAAGGATCGTTTGATTTTTAGCGGCCGTGTTGTTCTTTACGGTTTCAGCGATAGAGCCGTCGGAAGTGTCGCACCTCAAAATAACGTTCAGATTCAACTCGTCTATTTTTTGGCTTAAACCGGTGATTGTTTCAAAACTTGCCTCGGTTTCCGCGGAACAGCCGGGGAAGGCGGCGTAAGGGGTCAACCCGTAATCGTCCGCCATATAGCGGAAAGGGAACCTGTCGGCGAACAAGACCGTGTCCCCCGGGCCGGCGTCCGCCACCGCTTGATACCCGGCGTCCAGACCGGCGAGCGCGGCCTTATAATTTTCCGCGTTCCGTCTGTAATCGCCCGCGTTTGCGGCGTCGATTTCGCAGATCGCGTCGGCGATCGCGTCCACTATGCTTTGCGCCTTTCGGAGCGAAACCCAAACGTGTTCGTCCAACTCGGGGCCTTCCTCCTCTTCCTCTTCGGGTTGCGCCCCCTCGATTTCCTTTTCCTCCTGCGCGTCGCCCGCGTCTACCAGGACGACGGTTTTCATGTCTTTGTTGACCTCTTTATTGACCGCCGGATCGAGGACGTCCTCCGCCCATTCGTCGGACGGGCCGCCTATGTAAATGAACAGGTCGCAAGAAATGATGGCCGCTACGTCGGCGACGCTCGGCTGATAATTGTGCGCGTCAACGCCGTTGCGCAGCAAATAGGTTATCTCGAAGCCGTCCGAATGCCCGCCGATAATTTGCCGCGCCCAATCGTACTGCGGGAAAGCGGAGCAAACGATGCCGGGCTTGCCGTCTTTGTCGGGCGCGCACGCAGCGAGGGGCAAAGCCAAACAAAGGCTTAAACCGATAAACGTCAAAAAACGAATCAACTTTTTCATGGGATTCTCCTTGCATTTTATTTGAATTTTTATGAAGCGGGCAATTTGCGGAATTAAGGCGCGAAACGGCAGGCGAGGGATTTTTGCGTGTAATACGGGTAAAAATCGCAATTTGCAGCATCGTTGCTAACAAGATTTTACACGCGTTACGGGAGTGGGCAAAGAGCGTTGATACCGGTCGTTGCGAGGAGCGCGAACGCCCCGCGTGTCATTGCGAGGAGCGCGAAGCGCGACGCGGCAATCTCTACCAAACAGAGGAACGCCCGCGCGCCCTCTGTCGGGGCGGTTTGCAACTTATGTAAACCCTAAACCGTCGGCGCATTTTTCGCAATGCCCGTAAAAGACGGTCTTTTGCTTGTCGAAGTCGAATTTGTGCTCCCTTCGCAGATGCGCGAATAATTTGTTTAAAAAATCGCAATCCAAATGCGTTACGCCGCCGCATTGCGTACAGAGCAGATGATAGTGTTCCGGCTCCCGCGCGCCGTGCGCCAAATACTGAAAATACGCGCCCGACCCCGACGGCATGGCGTGTTTCAAAAGGACGCCCTCGCCGGCCAATGTTTCCAGATTGCGGTAAACCGTCGTTTGCCCGATCACGTCGCCGCTTGCCGCGGCGTTCGCCAGCACCTCGTCGATCGTAAAACACCGGCCCGCGTTGCTTTTGAAAAAAGCGATAAGGAAATCCCTTTGTTTAGTATTGTAATTCCTTTTCGTCATAATGCGCCGCCTCTTAATTTGAAAAC
>JAISFM010000305.1 GCA_031263605.1 Clostridiales bacterium
CCTATTCAACAACCGCGACGGCAACAGGCGCGACGACTGCCGCCGCGAACGGCGCGGCCGGTTTTTTGGCGACGACGGATTTTAAAACAGATAAAAGAAAAGTAAAAGAGAATAGATAAAAGATAAAAGGTAATAGGTAATAGGTAATAGGTAAAAGGTAAAAGGTAAAAAATTAGGTAATAGTGGTTAGTGGTTAGTGTCGGTCGCGCGTTACTCGCGCGGGGGTACTATGGTCATGCCGGCAAAATATTATTCCGAACAAAGTGAAGAATCCCAACCGATTGCGCAAAGTACTTTGTCCTTAATTGCGCATTGCGCATTGTGAATTGCCCTGTCATGATCTGAGCGTAGAGAGCCTTGTAAATTATTTCAACGGCTTGCCCGCTTCGTCTACCCTGCCCAATAAATAATCCGTCGAAACGTTGAAAAAATCGGCAAGGGCAATAATCGCGCTCGCTTTCGGTTCGGATTTCTGACTTTCCCAAAAACCTATGATTGCTTTACTGTATTGAATGGCTTCGGCAAGTTCTTTATGCGTCAACCCCTGCTCTTTTCGCAATTCTTGTAATATTTCCGAAAAACCCATAACAATACTTTATCACGCGACTAATAAATTAGTTGACAAGGCTAATATATTAGCCGTATAATATAAGCGGCTAATATATTAGCCAATAATTTTGAGAGGAAAAAATTATGAATAATTCGGCAATTTTGCAAATGTACTGCGGTGAACGGGGTCAACGGGATCTAATCAAGCCGACAAAAGATTATTGGAAACTGCATCGGGCGTTGACGGGAAGCGACGAGGCGGTACGCGCGAAACTTGAAGCCCTGCCCGAACTTTTGGAATTGTACGAAAAAGCCGTCGATTGTTCGGACGCTGCGCATTTAGAGAAATTGGGCGCGCACTTCGTCGAAGGTTTCAAATTCGGCTTGCGTATCGGTTTGGAAACGGCAATCGACGGAAAAAGTAATAACGGCATAGACATGCCGTTAAATCAACAAGTACAGCAATAAAGGCAGTTCGCGCAGCAACACGCCTCTAAACAGCAATTGTCATACGCGATATTGCGCTCGGGCGGCGGCGCGGGGCGGCCGTTCGGGCCGTATTGCCCCTGCCCTTGCCCCTGTTGACCGTAGCCGCCCGCGCCGGGGCGGGGCGGCGGCGCACCCGTGAAAGCGTCCATCTTTTGATTGGCCGATTGGAATTTGGCGTTGTCGGGCTCTAACGAGCAGGCAAGGCGCAACTGTTTCTTGCTCTCGGCGAACCAGCCGCGCTTGTAAAAGATAATCGATTGCAGGTAATGCCACTCCCCCGTCCGTTCGGCGGTCGCGTCGAGGGCGGCCTGCGCCTCGTCCAGTTTGCCGCGCTTGATCAGGTCGTCGGCCGCGCCGTAGTCGTGGCCGTACTTCTCGGCGTCCCGTTGGCTGGCGTGGCGAAACGAAGCCTCGGCATAGGCCTGTTCGAGTTCCATTAAACGGCGGCTCGCGTCGTTGCCCCGCTCGCCCTCGGCAAACCGGTCCTCGGAATACTGCGCCTTTAAACGCTGATAAGCCGCCGTCACGTCGTCAAACGGCGCGCCGTCCGGCAGGTTGAATATCGAATAGTCCATTTTATTTTTTTGTTATTTTTGTTTTGCGGAACGTTTGCGAGAGAACCCCTTTTTGAAAAAAGGGGTTCTCTCGCGCTCTTTCCCAAAAACTTTCAACAATTAGAACGCGCCGATTCTTTTAGCGTATTCTTTATCAGGCTTGTTGCGGAACGTTTTCGCGAAAATCCTTTTTGAATAAAAAGAGTTCTCGCGCAAAACCTTTCGCAAATGTTGAAAGTTTTTGGGAAAGGGCGCGGGAAAACCCTTTTTTCAAAAAGGGTTTTCCCGCAAACGTCCCCGTAAATATTCCGCAAACGTTTCGCAAACGTCCCGTAAACATTCCGCAAACGCCCCGCGCGGCTATATTTTTTGCCGGGGCAGTTTAGCGTCGGCGGCCAGCAATTTTTCGGTCATATTAGGTATACCATAAAAAACCACATTTTGCAAGAGGTTTTCACTCATTCGGAAATTAAATTTTGCTAAATTTTGTGTCATTTGATTGACGGACGGGTAAAAGCAGAGTTTTAAATCCTCTTGACACGCCTCGGCAAACGCTTTTCGGTCGGCAAAACCATCGAAACCCGCGATAAAAGGGTTGTACCGCTTCGCCCGAAAATCCTCGCCCCAATCGTCCAGCGCGTCGGCGAAATACACCCAACGCCCCAAATGATAGAAAAAACCGCGCAACGCCCCGCGCTGTTCGGGGTCGGCGTGCCGCGCCGCGCCTTCGCCTAACATGTCCGCCAAGTCCCGCAGGATCGACGCGAAACAGTCGGCCGCCTCGTCGGGGCGCGCGCAGTTCCGTTTTTCCAATTCGGACAGCCGCGCGTAATTCGACCGGATAATTTCGTCCGCGCCGGGCAGGAGTCCCGCCGCCTTTTTATACGCCCGTTTCAAAACGCCCGCCGCCGCCCGTTTCCCCAAGCCGCCGCCGTCCGCCCTGTCGTCCGCAGCCTTGTAATACGCCAGCAAAATATTGGCCGCGTTCACCCTGTCCGCGAGCGGCGAACGCCGCAATACCGCCATTTTACTAAACGGGTGGAACGCGCAGTTCGACATTTTTAAATCGGATTGAATATCGTGGTAGTCGTGCAGGAACAGCGACAGAAACGCTTGGTCATAATTGACCGTCAAGCGCGGCAATTGCCCGAACGCCTTGCCCGTGGCTTTGCACGCGCCGCAGTAATGGGCGCGGTAGAGCGCGTATTCCTTCATCAGCAGATTGGGCTTGTCGGGTAAAACGTAACC
>JAISFM010000099.1 GCA_031263605.1 Clostridiales bacterium
CGGTATACGCCGCGCCGCCCGCCTCCGCTTCGTATTCAAAGGCATAACGCTGCGCCGTCGATTTTACGGGGCGCGGCAGCCGGACGGAATCCCCGCCCTCGAAAATCCAGTCGTTATAGCCGTAAACGAACTGCGGCTCCTGGGCGTCCGTTACTTCCGCCGTAAAATCCGCGTACCAAATATCGGTCTTTAAACGCAAGTTGTACTCCGTTTTGGCCGTGTCCAGCCCCGTTTGGTTGAAAGCGTCCATCGACAGCGTTATCCCCGCGGGCGTGTCCCGATAAAGATCTGTGTCCACGGGTACGCCGTCGATCGAAAGGCTCAAAATATCCTCCTCGACCGTCCACGCAATCGGAATATCGCAGGAAGCGTCCGCCAAATCGCGGGTAAAGGGGGCGACCGTCTTTTGGCTTTGCGGCTCCACACGATAGGTCAAGGCCGCGCTCGCCGTATTTCCCGCCGCGTCGGCGGCGGAATAGGTCACGGCATAGTCGCCGTATTCCCCGCCATACGGAGTTTGTTCCGCAACGGCGACGGTTAACTCGCGGTTAAAGGAATCCTTGGCGGTAATCCCGAGGGCGCGCGGGTCGGACAAACCGGCCAGATTGGCCTGTTTATAGGGCAGCCCGACGACGCCGTCCGGCCACGCCTCGCCGTTTCGGGACAGCGTCGGCAAGCCGTATACATAGGCGGTTTTTTGCACGTCGTCCGCTCCCGCCGCCTTGTATGTAATCGTATACGAGCCGACTGCGCCGACATCCACAAGGGACGCGTCGCACGTGACGCCCGCGGGCATACCGGCGGTAAAATCGAACGCCGAATCCCCGAGTTTGATATGCCGGTCCACGCCCGTTACGACGGGCTTTTCCGGCGGCGCACCCGTCGGATCCGGATCTTTTTTACACGCCGTCAAAAAGACGCACGCCGACAAAGCCGCCAACAGGGCGGCAAGCGCGAAAATTTTGTAAAACAGTGCTTTTTTCATAAATTCCTCCTACTTTAAGACCACTAACGCGCCCTCGCCCGCGTTCAATTTCAGGGGCAGGCGCGTCGCCGCAACCGAAAGCGTTTCGCCGCGCTGAATCACGTCGTAGCCGTACTTTTTATCGAAATTCAAGGCGATCAACGCGCCGTCTTTTTCGGTCGAATTGTTGACCGCATAGAAAGCCGTTTTGCCGTTATAGTCGAAACAGCCGATCAGGGCCGAATCGCCCGACACGCTTTGCAGTTCGCGCCAGCCGTCCCCGACGACGTCCCGTTCCGGCACGGGCGCGGGCGAATCCCCGTGCGCAATCACGCCGACGTTTTTGGATTTCATCAGGACGGACTGTATAGCCTTGATTTGAACAGCGTCCTTTTTCATGTGATGCCACCAAATATTTTTCGTGCCGTTCGGATTGAGCAGGCCGTTGGCCGTCCAGTCCGCGCCCTCGGTCATCCATTCGAGCGGGAACACCAGAGGGAACGGCGCGAGGCCCTTCGCGCCGTAGGCGAGGAGCGTGTTGTTGTTCCAATGAAATTCGCCTTCCGTGTTCCGGCGGTTGCCCTCGTTCTCGTCAAGCACGGCGTCGAAGTTGCCGCCGACCTGCGTATGCATCCAAAACGGAATGCCCGCGCCGTCGGCCTTTGCCCGCAGGGCGGAAATGCCCGCGAAATAGTCGCTCCTCACGTCGCCGTTCGTTTCGCGGTCTTTAAAAAACGGGTAATGCCCCGAAATCAAATATTTGGGCCGGATACCGACATAGTAATCCAAATATTCGTCGTAGGTCATAGAAACCGTCAAGCCGCCCGTGTAATACGTGTTCGGCGCGCCGATTCCGGCGGCGTTCCAATAGATTAGAGCGTCCGAGCCGACCGCCTCGGCCGCCTTTTTCCAGTTCGCTTCCGCCGTTTGTATCGTTTCAAAATAAACCGCTTGCGGCTCGTCCTTGCCGTAAATCCCGCCGAAGCCGGGGCGTTTTTCCAACTCGGTCAAAATCTGCGTCATGGCGGAAACCGGCGCGGCGACGCCGCTTTCTATATTGATCATCGCCTGAACCTGAACGACAGTCTTTAATCCCGCTTCCCACGCCGCGTCGATTATGGAATTCACAAACCCCGAATTGCCGACGTCGTAGTTGACCATGGCGGCCATGTTCATAATATTGACGCCCGCCTCGGCGATCGCTTGATAGACCTCCGGCCGGTTCCATTGCAGCAGCGCGTTCCCCTCGCTCGCCGCCCGGGGCCGCGGCCCTCCGAATCCCATAATCGGCAGTACGTCGTCCGCAAGGCCGGCGGGCGAATAGGATGCGTAAGGCAGCGGCGTCCGGCTCTCGCTTTCCGCATAGGACACGCCCTCCGTTATGATTTCCACGTCGTAAGGCGGCTCCCCTGTTCGGCCGCCGCCGTTACAGCCCGCCAAAGCCGCCGTCGCGAACAGGACGCACAGCAACAAACTGAAAAGTTTGATTTTCTTTCCGTTCAACTTCCTCATTTCGATTTTCTCCTTTTATTGCGCAGGGCTAAACACCCCCAAACAATCCCGCAAGCGAGGGCGGCCGCGCCGACGCCGAGCCCGATATACAATCCCGTCTTGTTTCCCTTGCCGCCGTCGCCGTTCTCCCCGCCCAAGCCGTCGTTCAAGCCGCCGATCCTGTTTTCCAACAAGTCGCCCGCGCTCCACGCGTCGGTATACGCGGCGTCGCCGGGTACGGGCTTTTTGCTCGACACACGCGCCGGCGCGGGTATCGCGTCGGGGTCGAGGTCGGTATTTGTCAGCGTTATACCGTCCAAAGCGTATTCGGAGAACCGATCCGCCGCGGTCGTCCCGTTGCCGTAATCGCCCCTGCCGAACAGGGCGACCTGTCCGATCGGCGTCAAGCCGTCCTCTAAACCGCACCGAAGAATCTCGGTATACCCCTCCTCGCCCTCGGCGCACAGCCCCGCGATAAAGACGCCGTCCTCGACGTTCATCTTCACGTCGATCCTTTTGTCCGTATCCGCCCAATTCAAGAAATCGTACGCCGCGAAAGAACCCTCCAAAACGACATTCGCTTTTTGCGCCCCCCGGTAGTAAAGCGTCAAGCCCGTCGCGCCCGCGCGCGCGCCGGTCGCCGCGTCGGTCGGCGCGTCGAACACCGCCGTATACCCGTTTGCCGAAACGTCGTCGTATATATAATAAATGTCCGTCCTTACGTCGTACCCGAAGGCAACCGCTATGCCCGCCGTCGCCGCGCGGACGCCGAGCGAAGCGTACGGATCGGAAACCGGCGTATTCCGAAAATCCGACAGGCTGAAAGCCAACTCGAAATTGGAATAGGAATACTTCGAGCCGAAAAAGGAGTTCACGCCCGTTGCGCCGCTGAAAACCAGTTTGCCGCCCGTCGCGGCCAACTCGCCGCCGATTTGCCACAGGGCGGCGTCAAAATCGTCTCGGTCGAAATCCTCGGCAACCGTCAAGGGCGTTTGCGCGCGCTCATAGCACGAATTGTAGATGTACAGCGGCGCGGCGGCCTCGGCGTTGACCCATTGGCCAACCCCCGTCCCGCCAATCTTCTCATAGGCGGCAAAGCCCGTATAGCCCGTGAAATTCGCGCCCGCCACGGTATCGTACAAGACCTGCGCGCCGTTAAGGGACACCGTCAGCGCGCCTGCGCCCGTCGCCGTCAAGGATACGGCAAAATCCGTCGCCGCCAATCCCGTTTTGATCGGGGACGGCAGCGGGGACGGAGCGGCGATATCCACGGAGCCCGCGCCGTCGAACCAGCAAAGCCCCCATTTATAGCCGCCGTCGTTTTCAACGTACAGCAAATAGGAGCCGGCGTCCCCCGCGTCGCCCGTGAGCCGCGGCAGGGCGAACACAAAGCCGAACCGGACGCCCGCCGCCACGCTGACGACACGCAGTGTAAAGGAAGCCGTCAACAAGTCGGTGCCCGTGCTCATGGTCGCCCTTTGCCGCGCGATAAGCGGATTGCTTTCGGTATACGGGCTGTCCTTTTCCGACGAAGTACCGCCGAATTTAACCGCCTTTTTCGCGTCTTGCGCCCGCGTCATCAGACCGACGCCCCGATCCCTGCCGTAACGCCAATACATCGTGTTGATTTCGCCGCCCGAAAAAGTCATAGCGTCGTTCGCGATAACCGCGCCGCCCACGCCCGCCCGCGCGCCCCGCGCGGGGAGCCCGCCCACGCACAGCGCAACGGCCAGCGCGCACGCGGCGGCGGCGATCAGGCCTTTTCGGATTGTCCAGATTGTTTTGATTGTTTTGATTCGCATCATTCCCAATGCTCTCCTTTTTTATTTTTCATTAGATTTGTTGCGAAATACGACGCGGACGCTATGCGGGTCTTTGTTGTGTGTACTGCGTGTAAAAATCTTGTTAGTAGCGATGCTACAAACTACGATTTTTACCTGTATTACACGCAAAAATCCCTCGCCTATCGTTTCGCGTCTTAATTCCGCAACAAGTCTATTTATGCATGGGCGCGCACAAACCGCGTTGTTCATAAACACGGTTTGTACACGCCTGTGCTCGTGCGCGTTAACTCCCGATAGCGTCCATGACAACCGGCCAATAATTTGTCCAATTATCCTGCTGCAATTTGATAAAGGCGTCCAACTCGTACATGTCGGCCGTATTTTGCGAATACGCGAACAATTGAGCTACATTTGCGTTGTAGAACCAGCGGTGTACGCCTCCCGAATACTGGATTTTGGAGCGCAAAACCTCGTGGATCAGCGTCATCTCCTGCGATAACCGATAGCAATCCTTGGAAAAGTTGCTCCACGAACTCCGATCGATCGGAACGTCCGCGCTCAACGTCAAAGGCAGGGGCATGTGCGTGGTTTCCGCCATGATTTTCATGCCTTGATCCGAATAATAGAATTTCAGGTATTCCTTTGCCGCCGCTTTGGCGTTGGAATAATTCGGGATCAACGCGGTGAGGCCCGTCGACTGCGAAGATAGCATTTGACGGGCAGTGCGCACCGCCTCCCTCTGCCCCTCGGTCAGCGCGTCGGCGACGGCCGTTTCTTGGGCTGTCGCCTCGCCGTCCGCGAGCGCGACCGCGGCGCGGAGTTGCGTTTCGGTAATGCCCAGTTTCTTGCCCAGCGCGCTGATGACCGGCACCTTCATCATACCGGCGTTGAGCCTCTGCGCGGTGGACACGTCTTTCATTTCGTTTTCCATCCAACTGCCGTTGGGCAGCATGAGCGCGGCCCCGTTCAGAAAATAAGTCTGCGACACCGTGTGCGACATCGTGGAGGCGCCGTAATACGAGTTGTCTTTCCTGCCGAGCAATTCCCGCAGGACTTTCAGCGATTCATAGCGGCCGGAGCCCGGCGCGTAATCGCGCGCGGCGCGCAGATCGTTCGGGTGTTTGACGCCGTTTTCGTCCGTATAGATCGACTCGAACAACTCGTAATACCTGTCCAAACCCTCCAACTGCGCGATCCACGGGCTGAAAAGATACTGCCAATACTCGTGGAAGTAGATGAACGGCGTATAACGGTCGCTGATCATGTCGTCGCAAAGATCCTGCAACTCGTCCGTCGTGCGCGGCGGTTTATAGCCCTTTTGCGCGAATACGTCCGCGTTGTACGCTATGCCGTTTACGGTGGCGGCATAGGGCAGCGTATACAGATTGCCCTCGGCGTCCGGCGGCATCAGCAAGTCGATAAGGCCGCCGAATTTCTCGCCGATTGTCGCCTTGCCCTCGCCGTCCGGCCTTGCCGCCGCGACGTCGCCGAGCGGTTCCAGCCATTGCTTATACGCCAAAAAACCTGCATAGGCCGTAAAATACAAATCGACGGTATTGTCCCGCGTGTCGGCCAAGGGCGCCATCGCCGCCATCGACGCGGTTTCGGTCAGGTGAATCGTGATCTCGGGGTGCGCCTTGCGGAACTCCTCGTTGATCTTTTTAACGTAATCGGAGCCCACGCCGGATTTCCACATCTGGATCTCCAAATCATAGGGGGTGTCGGGCGCTTTCGGCGCGGCGCAGCCGGCCGGGAATACCGCCGCGAGGGCGATCGCCGCCAAAACCGTCAAGATTCGGGACAAGAGTTTTTTTCGCATTTTTTTATTCTCCTTTAAAGATCAATTTGTTTTTTTTCTCTATTGGAACCCGTGTCCCTTATTCCTTCAAGCCGCCGATCGACAAACTGGTCAGCATGGCCTTGTTGAAGAGCAGGAACAAAATCAGCGGCGGTATCGCCGTAAGCACCGTGGCCGCCATCATAATCTCGTATTCGGCGCGCGCGTTGGCGTCCGCAGAAAACAGATAGACGCCCGTCGCCAGCGTGGGCATTCGGGGCAGGAACAAGAGGGGCGTCATATAGTCGTTCCATACCCCCACCAGATTCATGACGAACAGGGCGAAAATCGGGGCTTTGGCGAGCGGGAACATGATCGTGAACAGGATTCGGTATTCCCCCGCGCCGTCGATCCGCGCCGCGTCGCGGTACTCGTCCGACAGGTTTCGGAAAAAGGACATCAGTATCAGCAGGGTGCCGCCGAAGCAACCGAAGGACGAGATTAGGAGCAGGGGCGAATTGACAAAGCCCAGCCTGGAAAACATCCTGTATTGCGCGGGCAGCGCGCCGATGATCGGCAGGATCATCACGACGAAATTGACGGAAATCAACGCTTTCCTGCCGACAAACTGAAACTTGGTCAGCGCGTAGGCCATCAGCGCGGGGCCGAGTATGCCGAGCGCGGACGCCCCCAGCGTATACCAAAGGCTGTTCCCGATCATGCCCGCCACCTTGACGCCCCGAACGTCCAATCGTTTGAAAACGTCGATAAAATTGGAAAACAGCCATTTATCGTGCCACTTGAACGGTTCCATGACGATTTGGGCGTGCGTCTTGGTCGCGGCGAAGATCGCCCACAGGAACGCGAAAATATAACTCGCGCAGAAAATCAGCATGACCGCGAAAGCGACGGTGTAGGCGGCCGATTCGCCGCCTGTTTTTCGGTTGAATTTAAAGCGCGCCATCAGTATTTCACGTCCTCCACTTTTTTGAGAAGTTTGACGGTCAGAAAGACGAGCGGGATTGTCAGCACGGTAAACACCAAGCCCAAAGCGGCGGTATACCCTTGCGTCGCGGGCGGGAGGTCGGCCATATTGCCGCCGTTGTATGTATTCTGAAAGATGATGAAAGAAATAGTAGTCGTGCCGAACGCGCCGTTCGTCAGCAGGAATATGTTGCCGGACGCGGTGAACAAACCGGTCAAACTGAGGATCAGCATGGTGGACAGCGTAGGCCAAACGAGCGGTATAATCACTTGAACCAACTCTCGGAACCACCCCACGCCGTCGATTTTGCCCGCTTCGATAACGCTTTCGGGGATTCGGGAGAGCGCGCCGCCGAACAGAATGAAACTGCCCGCGTATCCCAGCCAAAAACTGTACAGAATGACGAAGATCAGCGCGTAGCGCGAATCCCCGAGAAAATGCGGCGGGAACTCCGACCCGCTTAAAATTTGGAACAGCCGCGCGACCGGGCCCTGCGGCCCCACAATGCCCCCGTAAATTTGCGACCAAACGACCATAGAAATGACCGACGGCAGGAAAAACAGAACGCGGAATATTTTGTAGCCCCAAATCTTTTTATACATGAAATAGGAATTGGCAAAGGAAATCGGCAGCATGACGAAACCGAAAAAGAAAAAGATAAACGTGTTGCGCAGGGCGATCCAAATGTCGGACGTGTGCAGGAACACGTCGAAGAACCGCTTGAAATGGTCGAGCGTAAGCACGGCGCGGCCGCCCGTATTCTTTTGAAACGCCATCAAGACCGCGCCGCCGCTGATTCCGACATAGAAAAAGCAGAACAGCGCGAGTTGTACGCCGATGATCGAGGCGAGGAACAAATATTTTTTTACCGTTCGGGCCCGCCGGACGCTTTTGCGCGCTTTCAATATCCCTTCCATGCTTTACCTCTCCTTTTCGCCTTCCAAAATTAAAATGTCCGCGCCCCGGGGCGGTATCCTGACAAACACGGCGTTCCCCTCCGCGCGGATTTTGTATTGCGGGTTTTTGCCGAGGGAACGCGCGCTTTTCACCGCGAACGGGAAAACGATTTTGGGGATTATATAAGAAAATTCGTTGTTCCCGATCAGCGCGCGGTATTGCGTGTCATCGATGCGGAAAACGGTTACGGTACAGTCGCGCCCGTTTTCAACGCGGGGCAGCCCCAACGCGAGATTTACTTCCCGCGAAAAACGCCGGAAAAAGGCGGCCGCCGTCCGGTTGTATTTCAGCGGGCACGTCCAAAGCCCGCCGCAGTCCGCGTAAACGCCGGGCTTGCAGGCCTTGGTTTTCGCGGAGGCCTCCAAACTCTTTATCTTTTTTTCATCGAACCGCCCTGCCGCGCCGCCGAAGTTGTACAAATACGCGGCAAAATCCCCGAAACGCGCGACCGCGTCCGCTTTCCTTTTGAGCGCGCTTCGCCCGACGACAAGCATCGGCCTTTGCACGCGCTCCAAAATTTCTCTTTCTTGCGCCGAGAAGAACTCGGGACGGGCGGCGAACAGCGGCTCGGCGATCCTTTCCGCGTCCCCGCAGCGAACCGCCGTTGAAATCGGCAATCCGGCGTTCAGAAACTCCTTGCGCAATTCCGCCGACGTGTAATCGTTCGTCCGGATATAGTCCCGCAATTCCGCATAGAGCGAATCGCCCGGCCACACCGCCGCGAACCCGAGCGTACCGCAAATCCCGTCCGCGCGCCTGTTCTCGCGCGCAAACAAATACCGCCAGTCCTCGGCGGGGACGCCGTCCGCCAAACAGTACAGCGGCCCGTCCGAGCAGTTGACATACCCTTTTCCGTCGAACACGAAATTATTGTTGCGCCGGAGGATCGTCCGCTCGATTTCCGTAGGCGCGGTATGGATAACGTCCCAATCCTCTTGAATATCCTTGACCTGCGTCATTGTGATCTGTTTCAGCGCGGGCAAAGCCGCCTTGACGGACATCTGCGCGAGGCCGCTTTCATTCTGGCGATATTTCCTGTCCGCGGCGGTCAAACGCGCCCCGCCCAAATCCTCGACGGCCAAAATCGCCGCGCCGGCGGACACGTCCTCTATCATCATCGCATAAATACCGCCCTTGTACGCCTTCTGATAATCGATTCCGTAACGGTACAGGGCCTCGAACGGGTCGCACGTCCATTCCTGGTTGAACAAGACGGTTTTTCCGGACAGGCTTTTCGTCAAGCAAGCGTAAAAATCCGCCCAGCGGCCGGACAGGAATACCAGCCATTCGTACAATTTGTTTTCAAAGAGCCACGCGCGGCGTTCCCGATACAGTTTCCCGTCGCCGTCCGCAACCGGCGGGACGCCGGAAACGTCCGCGCCGGATGCCTCGGCGAATTGGGCGAACAGATCGTCCGATACGTCCCCGTTTTGAACGCCGAGCCGCGCGCCGGAAACCCCGTCGGCAATCTGCGCGCCGTCGAAACCGTAGTATTCGACCGCTTCTTTCAATTTTGCCGCCAAATAGTCCTGATAATAGGTTTTGTCGGGCAGCCGTTTCAGCACGTTGATCGAATACTTCGAGCGTTTCCCGTCCGCGCGGGTATCCCATAATTCGGGGTGCGCTTTGGAATACGCGCCCGCCTTGACCTTGCCGTCGTCGCCTAAATAAGTATAAACGTTGAAAAAGGACAGCAGCACCTTGATCCCGTAGGCCCGCAGCGTTTTTACCAAGCCGCGCAATTCGCGGTTCGTCCAAACCCGGCGGTCGCGCTCCGCGCCGTAAGGGTGCGCGCCGTAAGAGCAATCGCAGGGGCGCAATTCGTATTCGCAGTCGGCGGAACGGTGCAGGTTGATAAAATCGATATCGGAAAACAACAGCGAAACGCCGTAAACGTCGCCGCCCGCGCGCCGCAAAAATTCCGGCACGCCGTAGCCGGCCTTGCCGTCACCGTCGAACCCGACAAGGTCGGTCCAATACCATTTTTCGTTCCGCCGCGCAAGCGTTTTGTACGCCCCGTAATACCGCGCGCCCAAAGCGTTCAAGGCCTCGCGGGAAAAATGCACATGGTCGTCCGCTCCGACGGCTTCGAAATTGGATTGTAGCCCTTCCGTTTCGACAAAGGCCGCGCCGCCGACCCGCGCGCAAACGTCCCGTACCGCTCGGACGACGGCGTCCGCCCTGCCATTCCCCGGGTACCACGACGCGTTTTTCCAATCGTGAACGAAATCGGCGGCGATAAAAGGGATTTGCCCAAACTCGCGGCGGAACGTTTCTACCAATCGGCGCAAATTCCCGTAATGGGTTGCATAAGTCATATCGGCGTCGCAAGCGTCGCTCTCGCCTTGATGCCATAGAACGGCGGCCAGGCGGTTGCCGGCGTTAAAGCCCAAGGCCGCGCGGGTCATTTCCGCCGTTTTGGAATAAAGAACGTCGTTTATGCCCCAATGCTTTTGCGCAAAACTCGTACTGCCCACCGCCGCCCGCACGATCAGCAAACGCCGCCCCTCCGCCAAATCGCCGTTTTTACAGTATTCCTCCGCAAAACGGAATCCGAAATTGCCCCAAAGGATGTTTTCCTTCCCGCCGTCCGGCCAATGCCCCTCGGGCCCGTATTCGGCGGCCTCCTCCAAAAAGAAATCATTATTGCGGAAGAAGACCGAAACCCTGCCGTCGGTTGCGTCGGTCCTAAAATCCGCGCGCAGCAGCCACACGCCGCCGCGCGGCTTGTACGGCTCCCCGCCCAAACCGCAGCCGTAAGCGTTGGATTGCCCCGCCAGCACGACCACGTCGCAAGGAACGTCCATGAAATTTTTTATTTCGCTTCTGATCATGCTTTCTCCGACAGTTTCGGGACGGGCGTCAGCGCGCCGCCGTTTTTCCGCGATTCCTCGGCCGCGAAACCGATCGCGTGGCTCTGCATCGAATTTTCAATCGAAGTCAGCCCCTCGCCGCCGCCGCAATAAGCGGCCGCAACATCCTTGATCATAAAATAGTCGCCGCCGCCGTGCCCGTAAACGCCCTCCTCGAAATCCTTGACGTTCAGCGTTTTCGAGCCTTTGCCGAAAATATTGCATGTCAAAGCATTGTCGCGCATGTTGCCGAAAATCTCGCCTTTCTCGCCGTGCACGTGAATCTCGCGGTAACAGTCCTCGGAAAAAGCGGTCATCGTCAAATGCGCCGCCGCGCCGTCCTCGAAATCCATATTGACGATCTGGCGGTCTACGACGTTGTTGTCGCACCGAAAAACGCACCGCCCGTAAGGGCCGGTTTTCAGCGCGTCCAGCAATGCCTCGCGCGTGAGGTTTTCGCCCAGCACATCCACCGGCCATCCGGTCAAACCCTTTTCAAAACGGTCGGTCAAATAAATGCGTTCCGCGTCGTAAGGGCATTCGGCCCTCGCGCCGCAGGTCAAACACTTGTCCGAAGACTTTGCGGGCGCGTTCGCCGCCGTGAAAAACCCGAGCGACCCCATCGACGAAACGGCTTTGCAGGGCGCGCCGATCAGATGCGACAGAATGTCCAGGTCATGGCAGCACTTGGCGATAATCATCGGCGAAGCCGTTTCGCCGTCGCGCCAATTGCCGCGCACATAAGCGTGGGCTTGATGCCAATAGCAGACGTTTTCGGTCAAATTGACCGCCGCGACCCGCCCGTAGGCCCCCGTGTCCAATTCGTTTTTAATCAGGCGGAAAAACGGCGCGTAGCGCAAAACGTGACAAATAAAAACCCGGCGTTTCAACGCCCTCGCCGCGTCGTAAACCGCGCGGCAATCCTCCCAGCGGACGGCGAGGGGCTTTTCAAGAAGCAAATCGTACCCCGCTTCCAGCGCGGCGAGCGCGTGTCCCTTATGCTGCGCGTCCTGCGTGGCGATTATACACAGATCGGCCCGCTTCCCGCGCGCGAAAAATTCCTTGTCGGAGGAAA
>JAISFM010000172.1 GCA_031263605.1 Clostridiales bacterium
CCTTCAAAGCCGACGGAGGCGCGTTGCAAACCGTCGACCTTTCCGCATTGAGCAATAACGGCGATTTGAGAAGCGGCTACTTTTCTCTGAATGCCGGCAATTGCGTCGGCGTATTCGGCGGTTTTCAAATACGCGCTTTATAAATATGGGCGCAAAATAAAGGATTAAACGAAGTAAAAATGACAGAAACTCATAAAAAGATGACGTTCGCGTTATTTTTCGGCAACCGCGGTTTTTCTCGGGCGGGCCGATAGCGGACGCAAGGAAAGAAAGGGCAGAGGCGGTAAAACGCGCCGGATACGAATATATCATCGCGGACGGAAAGAAACTCGTTACGGTGCGGTGGAAACTATCGCCGAGGGTGAAAAATACGCAGCGTTTTTAAAGACAAACGAAGGTAAATACGACGGGGTTATTTTATGTTTGCCAATTTCGGCGATGAGAACGGCGCGGCGGCCGCGCTTAAAAACTGCGGCGTGCCTGTTTTGTTGCACGCCTATCCCGACAAAGTGGGCGAGATGGATTTTGCTCATAGGCGGGACGCCTTGTGCGGCAAAATTGCTATGGCGAACGTGTTGCGCCAACATAAAATTAAATTCACTAATTTTTGGCCTTTTACGGTAAACGCCGATTCGCCGGAGTTTTTAGGGCATATAGAACGCTTCACGCAAATCTGCCGCGTAACGCGCGGTATGAAGTTCCTTTACGATCGCGGCGATAGGAGCGCGAACGACCGCATTCAAGACGGTACGGTGCGATGAAATCGCCTTGCAGAATAACGGCGTGAACGTGGAAACGATAGATGTGTCCGCGTTATTCGCGCGTATGCGTGAAATTGGCGAGGCGCGCCTGTCGGAAAAGAAGAAGGCATTGTTTGCGATGGCCTCTTTTTCGGGCTGTCCCGAAGTCAAGGCGGACAATATGGCGAGAGCCGGGCTTGCGTTTGACGATATAATAGCGGAGTACCGCGCCGCCGCCATCGCGGTTCGTTGTTGGGATGAGTTGCAAAAGGAATTTGGCGTCGCGCCCTGTACGGTTCTCGGCGAGTTGATAGGGGGGGGGATTCCTGCGGCCTGCGAATTGGACATTACCAATGCGGTCGCCATGCGCGCCGTAATGTTGGCGGCGGACGCTCCCGGTATGATGTTGGATATCAACAATAACTACAACGATGAAATGAACAAAGCCGTCCTGTTCCATTGCGGCTCGGTTCCTCTTGCCCTAATGAAAGGCAAGGGCAAAATAGAGGAGCATTTGATGTTTAGGAAAGCGTACGGCGCGGGTTCGGGCGTAGGCATTAACAAGGGCGGACTTTCCGCTATGGACGTTACTATGCGGGAGCGCGCACCGAGAACGGCAAAATACATATATATGTCGGAGATGCCCGATTGACGGACGATAAATTAGACGAGGGGTTTTTCGGTGTGGGAGCAGTTATGAAAACGGAGAAAATGCAGGATTAATTAGAATACATTGTGAAAAACGGCTACCGCCATCACACCTGTCTGGTCAAGAGGCATTACGCCGATGGCGTAACCGAGGCTTCAACAAGGTATCTCGATTACGAAGCGGTGAAATTTTAACGGGTACGCTATGAGAACGGGTATAACGGTCGCGGGGAATATCTTTGCCGACCATATTAGATATATAGAAAAATATCCTTTGAAAGGCACGTTAAGCAATATCCGCGGCGAGGAACTATGCGTGGGCGGTTGTGTAAGCAATACTGCGATCTGCCTTAAAAAGTTGGATGCCAAACTGAAAGTTTCCGCCGTCGGCCGTATCGGGAACGATGCCGAAAAGAAATTTCTTTTGGAGAGGCTTCGTTTTTACGGAGTCGAAACAAAGGATATTATTACGGACGCAAATGCGAAAACCGGCTATACCGACGTATACAGCGAACTCGGTTCGGGCGATAGGACGTTTTTCAATTATAGAGGCGCAAACGCATTTTTCCGTGCGGGCGACTTTGATTTTTCGGAAAGCGGTTGCCGCATTTTTCATTTGGGATACGCCTTGCTGTTGGACTCACTCGACGCGCCGCATCCCGAATTAGGCACGAACATGGCGTTCATGCTGAAAATAGCGTGGGAGAACGGTATAAAGACCTCGCTTGACGCTGCAAGTGAAAATAAAAGCCGTTATAAAGACTGTATTATTCCGCCGCTGAAATATACGAATTATGCGATTATGTATGAAATTGAAAGCGGTATAACCTTTTCTATTCCGGCAAGGGATACGGACGGCAGGCTGAACCTTAAAAATCTCCGTAGAATCTGCGAGGCTTTTTTATCGGCGGGAGCACAAGGATTATGTTGCGATTCACGCACCGGAAGCCGCTTGCATAGCGGACGGCGGAGGCCGCTTTATGAGCCTGCCGTCGCTCGACATCCCCGAGGGCTATATCAAAGGGACCGTCGGCGCGGGGCCGGAGGACATATTAAGGGCCGCTTCATGCGCCGCCGCCAACCTTTCAGCAGGGGATTCGATAAGCGGAATGAAGGAATACGGAGAAGTAATGCGGCTTGAAAGCATTTATAACAGAAAAAGATTTTATAGAAAAAAAACAGGACGTTGTTTTTATGGTTATACGAATAAAACGGGCGTTGATTTTTTAGTGGCGGATTTGGGTACGGAACAGCAGTCCGGAGCCGTGGGCAAATTCCGATAGTTATCGGGTCGCGCCTGAGAACTCACGGCCGCTTTCGGACGCCCCATGTTAGTGTTGCATGGAACGTCCTGCCTTAACGATAGTCAAATGCTGACGCTTGCTAACGACGGCGTGTTGCGCGTTAATATGTGGACGCGAATCGTCCGCGAGGCCAGGCAATATGCCGCAAAACGCTTTATTGAACGTTACCCCAACATTGGGAAAGGCGTATTCGAGGCTTGCGAGGGCAAGCGGTATATTTACGACATGACTGAAAAGGCGGCTGAAATTATGGAAAGCATTTTGAGCGTGTTGGGGTATGCTAAATTGTCCGGAGTGCATATTGAAATTTGAAAAGGAGGTTCACCGCTCGACGGGAGTGTACCCGATTGTAAAAATGACTGCCTGCTTGAAAATGGCAATAGGGAAAAAAAGAATTGTCAATGAGAGGATATTCCCGTATACTGTTGGTTAGCACAACTGACAAAATACAAGGAGGAATCCATTTGGAAGCCTCAATAGACATTCTCTGGAAATAAACATTTGACAAATTTGCTGGGAAAATAATACAGTGCTACGGCATATCTTTGTGCCAACGCAGAATTACGAGTCGTTTCATTACTTCTGGACAATGGCGACAGGGCGATCCGCCCCGCGATTCTGTGGAACGACAACCGCGCGGGGGAGGAAACGAAATACCTAAACGAAACAATTGGCGGGGACAAACTTTTGCAGTGGACGGGGAACGCCGCATCCCCGTGCTTCACCGCGCCGAAGTTGCTGTGGCTGAAAAAGCGCGAGCCGGAAAACTTCGCGCAGACGGCGAAAATCATGTTGCCGAAAGGTTAACTCGTCTACAAGATAAGCGGCGCGTTCGCAGGCGACGTGAGCGACAATTCGGGGGTATTGTATTTCGACGTGCGGAACAAGAAGTGGTCGGCGGAAATGCCGGGCATTTTGGGCGTGGGCGAAAAGCAATTGCCGAACATATTCGAGAATTGCGGAGGCGGTCGGCGGGGGCTTGGGTGAGGGGCGTTGGGTGTTTCCCTCGGCACGAGCAGCGTCAAGAGCGTGTCAGAGGCTTGTAAGGCTCTTGTAAATTAACCCATGGTGCTAGTAGAAGGTCAAATTTTTGATAGCGAGAATATTATCGGCGAGGAACAAAGAATTGATTAAGGCAGCGATTAAGAAAGCCAATATTTTCAAAGAGATATTTGTACAAAGGCCCTAAAATGACCTTGGCGCGTACTTTTTGGATATGCAAGGAGTCGGTCAGTTGGGAAATTGTAGTTTCTATCCGTCGCCTTTTCTTAAAGATAAGTTGTCGTTGCTCCTTACTGTACTGCGGATTCTTGGCGTTTTTTCTTTCGAGGGCGGTCATGGTTGCCAGTGATAATTTCAAGCCGATATACCCTTTGTCCCCGATAAGCACGGCTTTCCCGGCTTGTGCGTTAAGTTCATCGGCAACGGCTCTGTCATCAACATTGGCTCCGGTAAGATCATACGCTATCGGCAAGCCGTTTTCATCGGTAATAAGATGCAACTTGTAGCCGTAATACTGTTCTTTCTTGGACGCGCAATATCCGTAACTTGCCCCGCAGCCTTTGTATGCCTTATGAAAATGCGCTCTGCCAAACCTGCATACGGGCAATGGGCAACTGTCTATTATACCAATATTGCTTGTCGGCAAACGGCTAATGATCTCTTGCTGCATGTAGCCGATCATGTGTAGCAACGCCCGCTTTGTCCGATTATACCGCGCCCTGTCGCAAAACAGCCCGAATGCCTTGCTTAAATTGCGTTTTGCAAACCCATACCAGCACCGCTCCGAATCCATCCCGAGCAACTCGCCCATTATCGCCAAAGCGATTATTGCTTCATCGGCCATCTTCCGCTTATCAAAGTTCCGCTATAATGTATTCTGTCAGATATCGTGCTTCGGTTCCCTTTTTGTTCTCTTCAAACAAAAGTATACCTTGCCCGATGTCTGATCCTTTTAATTATATCCCCTTTGCCTTTTACTAGCACCAAGGGTTAAATTACGGAAAATTGTATGAACTGCATGAAGGTAGTATCTGTGAATACGGCATCAAATATGCGGCGTTTAAAGAGTTGCACGGCAAATTTAAATGACAGCCGCCTATGGAATATGCCGTTAAAAATATTGAAACTTGCAGAAAGACCCGCATTGCGTTCGCATCGTATTTCGCAACAAGTCTGATGAGTATTTGGTCGAACAAAAGCAAAAGCGATGATAGCCCAAGAAGAAAATTGTTCGGAAGCGGGAGTTAGGGAGATTATAAAAAAATCACCTGCAAAATAATCAAGCAAATGATTTAGCGATAAAGGGGGAGGACTTCGGTTTTTAGCCCCTTTCCTTCCTTAAATAGTGTAAGGGTTAAATAGTCGACTTCCAAGGATGAGTTGAATGTTCGAGGAAAAATGAAACTACAAGCGGATAAGATAGGCTGACTCATGCGGTATTTATTTATATCGGGCACCACTGCGTCGCTTCCCCCGACACCGCCAATCGGTTTCAAGGGCGCATTGCCGGCGTCACGCTGTTCAGTACGGCGAGGACGGCGGCGGAGATCAAGGCGGATATGGCGCGTATGCCGGCGGAGGGCGAACCCGGCGTGCTTTTCCGCCGCGTGTTTAACGACGAGGCCCCGCCCGTCATAACGCCGCCCGCTGAAATTTCGCCCCTGTCCGAGGGCAGCATGACGCTCGAAGGGTTCAAGGCGCATATAGCCGGGCTTTACGCGGTCACGGACAACGTAAACGCGACCGTCGTCATCACTTTAGATCCGGCCGCGCTGTCCGGCGGCGGCACGCTGCTTCCGGGGAAGTGGGATTTTACGGTGGCCGCCTATGATTTCGCGGGCAACGAGGCGGATCCCGTCCACGCCCAAATTACGGTAACGCCGGTCGACCCGTCGCTGTTAATCCCGGAAATCGCCTATTCCGGCGGGTTGACGCTGACCGCGGCGCAGGGCAAATCCGCCGCCGAGACAGAGTCCGCGGTTTTGGCGCAAACCGCCGTCTATGACAACGACGCGCCGCCGGCGGCGTTTGTCGCGTTCTCGGACGGCGCGATGGATGCGAACGGCGCATTGTTGGCGGGCAACCATACCGTGACTATTGACGCGGTTGACAGCGACGGAAATTCGGCGGTCCCCGTGGTGTTAGACCTGCTTGTCCGCGGCGGGACCGATTTTTCCAGCGATTACAACGGCAATCCGCGTATGTCGAAGGGCTATTCCATAGGGCCCCTTGAAACGATCAATACGTGGTCGGCGTGGATAAGGATTATGCCCGACCCGGACAACAACCGGGGCAACGCGACGCCTACGCGCTACGGCTATATCTTAGGGCAATGGGAATGGGAAAGGGACGGCAACAGCGCCGCTTCTTCGATGTCGTTTGATATCAGACCGGGCGGGCGCCCGTGCGTGAATTGGGGCGACGTCATGTACCAATTTGCCAACGTGGACGTGCGGACGGGCGAATACCTGTTTTTGACCGTGACGCGCGATACGGCGGCGAAGGGACTGCGCTGTTATGTGAACGGCGAGTTAAGGCAAACGCTGGCTTTCGTCGCGGGCGCTACTATTAACACGGATCTCGTGCCGCAGGGGGATTTTTGGATCGGGCGCGACAAACCCCCGACATACTTGGATTCTGTCTTTATGGGCGAAATAGCGAGCGTGCATATATTCGGCGTCGCGCGTACGCAGGAGGAAATTAAGGCGGATATGCTCGGCGTGGATTCCGGCGCGGCCGGCGTTCTTTACAGCGCGTATATCGTTCCCGACGACGACCGCCCCGATTGCGGCGGGGATCCCTGCGTATGCGATTCATGCGCTTGCGACAACGGCGGCGAATGTACCGGCGGCCTTTGCCCCTGCCGTCCCGACGATGGCGGCGAGAGCGGCGAGAGCGGCGGCGATGGCGGCGGCAGGGGATGCTCCGGATGCCGAGACACGGCCGCGGCGGCGTTGTTTATTCCGCTGGTTGCGGCGGCCGTCCTATTCATATCGAGGAGGAAGTATTCATGAAAAAACGTATTTATTTGGCAGTCGCGTTACTCTTGTCCCTTATGTCGTTCTTGTTCCTGCCCGCCGCAAAGACGGCAAAGGCAGTGGACCCGCCGGCGGGCTTTATGTATTATTCCGAACATTTCAACGCCGCGCCGCTTACCTTCGAGGCGTGGATACGCTTGCCGGAGGATTTGCCGGACGGGGCGTACGGCGGTACGATTTTGGGCAATTACAACAGTATTCTTAATCATCTCGGCATATTCAATTTTGAGATCCACACCGGCGGCAATTTCCGCGTCTATTGGGAAACGATGGCGTTTACCCATGTATTTACCGCCGTCGATTTCCGCACGGGGGATTGGGAGCATGTCGCGTTGGTGCGCGAGCCGGGCAAGTTCGTCCTCTATCATAACGGCGAGATTGTCGGGCAGGCCGCCTCGGACGCCCCTCTCAGGCCCGATTGCACCGCCTATGTGGCAATAGGCAACGATTACAGGTACTCGCCGAAACAGCCCTTTTTGGGGGATATCCGTCAAATCACGGTTTATTCCGAGCCTGTAACTCAAAGCCGGGTGCGGGCGGATATGGCGAACGGAAATATTACCGACGGCGGCGGCTTTAACCTGCTCGCGAGTTGGTATTGGGGCGACGATTGGGGCGAGGAGCGCGCGTTTGCGGACCTTTCCGGCAACGGCAAGGACGCGCTTTTCGGGCATTACGACACGTTTTACAGTTTAACGCCCGAAGAGGATTACGACTATACGATCGTGTTTATGCCCGACCCGCAAATTATGACGAATTACGACCCGGCGCGCTTCGTGTACATGAACACTTGGATTAAGAACAACGCCGACCGGCTGAACATAAAATTCGTCATGAACCTCGGCGATATTATCGACGGCGGGTCCGCGAGTTCGAGGCAGAGGCAATGGGCGTCGGCGGTCGACGCGATGAACGTACTGTACGGTACCGTGCCGCATTCGTTTATTCCCGGAAACCACGATTACGACGAGTTGTACGACTCGCGCTCGTTGGAGGAATACAACACCTATTTCCCTTATGACAAGTATTCCGTATTGCCCACTTTCGGCGGCGCGTTCAAGGCGGGCGAAATGGAAAACACGTATCACCTGTTCGAGGCGGGGGAAGTAAAATACATTGTCCTCGCGTTGGAGTACGCTCCGCGTTTGGCGGTGTTGGAATGGGCGAACCGCCTTATCGCCGCCCACCCCACGCACAGGGCTATCGTTACGACGCACGCCTATATGGGATATTCGGGGCGGCCGATGCAGCCCGAAAACGGCACGATCTTCAACTTCATTGGCTTTGACACAAAGTCGGGCGTAGAGGCAAACGACGGCATAGACTTGTGGAATAAATCCTTCCGCCATCACGACAACCTGTTTATTGTCGCGAACGGCCACGTCGACCACGATAACGTGATGTACTATGAGGACAAGGGGTTAAAGGGCAACCGCGTCCACCAATTTCTAATCGACGGGCAATGCATTTTGAGACAGCCGGAGGACCTGCTTTTCATCATGCGCGTCAACGAGAGGACGCAAACCGTCCACGCCAACTATTACAGCCCTTACCGCGATAAATACTTTAACGTCCAAAACCAAATTGCTTTTTCCTTCGCCGACGAAAATAACCCAGCAATCAACGTCGCGCAAGGCGGGGGAAACGAAGGCGGAGACGGCGGCGCGGCCTGTCCCGGCGACTGCTCGCCTTGCGGCTGCGCTTGCCCCGGCTGTTGCGGCGCGTCCTGCGATTGCGCGTCCGTTCCCGGCGGCGCGTCCGTTCCGAACGGCGGCAACGGCTGTTCCGGATCCGCCGACGCGGCGTTCGCCTTAACGGGCCTACTCGCCGCCGCCGTGCTGTTCTTCAAACGGCCGCTGTAAATAGAGTTGTAGCGAAATGCGACGCGAACGCTACAACTCTAATTGAAAATATGAAAAAGGTAAAAGGAAAGGCTATGAAAAACAGAACGACACATAAAATCCTAACCGCGCTGCTCGCCGCGCTCCTGTGCCTGCCGCTCCTTGCCGCTTGCGGCGGCGGGGACGGCGTGAAAAAGAGCGCGGACGGCGCTCAATTCGACTTCCCCGGCAACTACGCCCAACCGGAAATCACAATAGACGGCAAGGACACGGACGGCGCGTGGGCGGCTCTGCCCGCGCTGACGACGTTCGGCAAAAACGATTATGCGGCAAAAGTAAAAATGTTTCGCGGGGCGGCGGCGTTCTTTTTTTGGTTCGAGGTGTCGGATTACCTTTTGTTTACAAAGGCAGGCGACTCGATAGACGACGTTACGCACGGCGACAGCGTCGAGATTTATTTCGACACCACGGCTGCCGGCGGCGAAAGGCCGCAAACGAAGGATTTCCAATTCAACTTCGGGATTGACGGCAAAGCGCGCATACTGCGCGGCACGGGCCGCGATTGGGTCGCGTGGAACGGCCTCATCGATTATGCCGTCGACCTTTACGGCGAGTTGAACGGCGGCGTTCCCTGCGCGGGCTACACGATGGAAGTTATGATTCCGTACGCGCAAATCGGTATCGAAAGGGCTTCCGAGGTGGGCATTGCTTTCGCGCAGGTCGACAAGTGGAGCGCGGGCAATGTAACGGAAACGGATTACGATTGGTTCGGTTGGCGGTTTCAGGGCGAATTGGTCGAGCCCCAAAGGCCGTCCAATTATATATTCTTGTCCGCGAACAATACGCTGACCGCGCCCGACGACGTCGAAAAGCCTTTATGCACGCTTGCCGGTCATATCGCGGACGGCGTGAGCGGCGCGGCGGTCGCGGGCGCGCAAATCACCGTCGCCGGCATCGCGGGCGTGACGGTAACGTCCGACGCGGCGGGCTATTTCGCCCTGCCGGGCGTAAGCCCCGACTCGCCTTTGACGCTGAACGTCGCGAAAGGCGGCTATTACGGCAAGTCCGCCGCCTATACCCGCGCGGAGATGCGGGCGGCCAACGGGGGGAGCGTCGTCAAGGAAATCAAATTGTACGATCCCAATACCGTGCCGCGCGCCGCAGTTATCGGAAAACTGAAAAACGCGGCGACGGGCTTTGTGGACGGCGCGACGGTCGCCGTGCCGCAATTCGGGCTCTCGGCGGTCACGGCGGGCGGCGGGGCGTTCCGCGTCGAAAACGTCCCCCTTACCGACGACGCCGCGCTCGAAGCGTTCGGAACGAATTACGAAACCGTTCGGTACCCGATTACGGGGACGGGAACGGAGATCGACGCGGGCGAACTTGATTTTTGCCGGGCGTACAGCGCGGCCGTCAAGACGGGCGGGCAGAGGGGGATCAACGAGTTTGCGGTTCGGGTCACCCGCGCCGCCGGGGGATTGCGTTTCACCTACGATACCGCGCAAAAGTTTCCGTCGGACGGCAGGGTATTCCTGTATTTGCAGGCGAAAACCGGCAAGCCGATCGCGCTTTGGCTGGCGCAGGACGGGCGAAAGGGCGACGACAAGTCGGGCGACAACGCATTCGCGCACCCGTCCCTGTCGGCGGTGACGGCCGCATTCGCGCGGCGCGAAAACCCAGCGGGCGGGGCGGCCTTTACCGTGGGCGTGCCGTACGCGCTCCTCGGAATCGCGGCGGCAGATACGTTCGGGTTCTCGGCGGGCGTGTCCTCGGGAACGGATTGGGACGGCGCGGTCTTTGACGGCGTGTTTATCAACCCCGACGCCCCCGACCTGTACATTCAGGTTTCGGGCACGAACGGTTTGAGTTTGAAGTAAGAACCTGTATTCACAGATAAGAAACAATATCGAGAACCAAAAAACAACAAGTCTATTGCGGTCGGCACGAACCTGTTTCACCGACGTTTTGTGCCTTTCGCGGAAAGGAATGGTAAATATGAAAGATTTAAGGAAATGGACAAAGGCCTTTTTGTGCGTGTTCATATCGTTTATGACGATGTTCGGCGCGGCGTGCGGTAAAACGCCGCCGCCCGATCCTGACGGGAACGGAAACGGAGACGGCAGCGGCGAAGAAGAAGTCGTCGTCGATCCTCCCGACGAAAGTATATCGCAGGCCGTCGTAAACGATACTATCCGCATTCAGTTTTTGTCGGAAACCTTGGTGAGGATCGAGCGGAAAGGCCCGAAAGGTTTCGAGGACAGGGAAAGTTATATAGTTACCGGCAGAAAGGGCTGGAAACAGGTACCGTACACAAAAGCCGAAAGCGGCGGCAATATAATTTTGAGCGCAAGCGAATACGCAGTAGTTGTTCCGGAAAACGCAACGACGGTTTCCGATGTTGTCATAAGGGACAAAAGCGGCGAGGTTTTGTGGACGGATAACGGCCTTACAACGACGAATATGTACCTGCCTAGCCCGTCGGACGCATTGCAAAGTTGGTACTTTACCGACAGCCCTAGGGTTATTCCGCACGAAAAAGGGTATTCGTCCTTTTCGGGGTTAAGCCCTTACCTGCAAGGTTGGGATTTTGCCAACAACGCGCCCGATTATTTCGTATTCCTTTCGGGCGGCAGTTATAAGCAATTCTGCCAAGATTATACCGATTTGACTGGCAAGTCGGAAATGGTCTCTCTGCAAATGCTTGGGTTTTGGGATTCGAGATGGTACGCGTATTCGAGCGAAACGGCCTTACAGCAAATCCGCGACTACCGCGACAGAGGCTATCCTATCGATATGTTGGTAATCGATACCGACTGGCGCGAACCGTCCGGCGGCGGTATAGGCTACGACATCAATACGTCGCTGTTTCCCGATATGGCCAAGTTTTTGCAAGAGGCGCATGATTTGGGCGTCGGCATAACGTTTAACGACCATCCCGAACCCGCGCCCGCCACATCGAACGGCCTTGACGGGAGAGAGGTCAATTACAGGAATGAAAAACTGACCCTCATCCTTTCTTTGGGCATGGATTACTGGTGGTATGACCGGAACTGGCACGTTTCGCTCAATTCCTTTTCGCCCGATATATCCGCGTACGCTTTCGGAATGTACGCTTTTCAATGGATAACCGACAGTTATTACCAAACGATAGCCGACGATCTCTACGGTTACGCCAAACGCGCGTTAATCATGGGCAACGTGGACGGATTATTGCATGGCAAATGGACTTACGCCTCCGACGTCTCCGCGCACCGCTATTCCATTCAATGGTCGGGCGACATCGGCGCGGACAGCAGGGCCCTCGAACAAGAAATTTTTGCCGCGGTATTCGGCGGCGCGGAGGTGGGGCTTCCTTATGTCAGTTCGGATATCGGCGGGCATACGGCCGCCGTAACCGACGAAATGTACGCAAGGTGGATTCAATACGGAGCCTTGTCCCCTATCACCCGCGTACACACCACTAAGTCTGACTATATAGGGCAGGAAGGGCGTATGCCGTGGCTTTTCGGCGACCAAGCCGAGGCCGTCACAAAGGAATACATAGAAATGCGCTATCGGCTTCTGCCTCTTTATTATCAACTTGCGCGTGAAAATTATGATACCGGCTTGCCGATTATGCGAAGGACGGATATAGAATATCCTCAATATGCCGAGGCGTCCCGTAACGACCAATACCTTTTGGGCGATTCCATACTCGTCGCTCCTATTGCCGCGAGCGAAAACAACGATATTGTTCCCGCAAGTTGGCTTTCACATACGGACGGAGGCGCGGAAAAGCCCGGGCTTTCGGGCAGATATTACAACAACGCGAATTGGACGGGTAATTTTACCGCCGGAATTGACGGCAATATTGACTTCGATTGGGGAACGGACGGCCCGATTTCCGCCGGCGCGGATAATTTCTCGATAGTATGGACGGGTCAAGTGAAAATCGGCTCAAAAGACGCCGCGTTGCAGTTTTATGCGGACGACGCTATTCAAGTGCGCGTTAACGGGCGGATCGAAGTCGACGGGTTGAACGTGTACGACACTCTTTTAAACACGCCGGTTTACGCCGCCGGCTCGGTTCTCGATATAGAGGTACGGTATGCGGAATACGGCGGCAACGCCCATGTATTCATGTATTACAAGGAGGACGGGAACAGCGAAGTCGCGCGCACGGTCTTTATTCCCGACGGAACATGGATTGACGTTTGGTCGGGCGAGCCTTTTGTCGGCCCGCGGACAATAACGGCGAAACATAATCTTTCCACTTCGCCTATCTTTGTTCGGGAGGGTTCGGTCATTGCGTTGGCGGAAAACATGTCCCATACCGGCGAAAAGGATTGGAGCAAGATGTCGTTGGACGTTTATCCAAGCGCGGCGCAAAAAGCGAAAACGACAATCTACGAGGACGATACCGCCACGCAGGCGTACAAGGACGGCAAGTACCGCACAACCGATATAGAAAGCGCGTTCGATTCAAAGATTAACGCTCAGGTCGTCACGGTAAACCCTGCCGAAGGCGGTTTCGACGGGCCGAAGGCTTTTTCCGCGCGGACATATACGGTGCGCGTCCACGCGCGCGGCGCGTTTGGCGCGGTGAACAAGATTACGGTTAACGGCGCAAATCAATCGTTCGCCTTTCACGGGCAGGACGGAACGGCGTCCCCGTTCGCTTTCAGCGGCGGCGCGCGCGACGGCGATATATACGAGTTTTCGTTTACCGCCGACGTATCCGGGAAATATGAAATTAGCGTAATCTTTTCAAGCGTCGATACCGTTAAGGATGCCGAGCCGGAATACGACCGTAGTTCCCTTGCTTTCGATTTAAGCGCGGGCGTCAGCGACAGGGAATTAAATATTTCCGAAGCGGGAAATTATGACTGGGCGTTATTCGGAGTGGGATACGCGAGCGGCAATGTCAGAAAGGAAAACGGCGGTTCGTTGATAGGCGTCCCCGCGTCTTATGACAGGCATAGGCTTTTTACGAACAATTTGATGAGCGTCAGTTGGACGGACGGCGACACGGAACAGACGGGGTTCGATATGCCGGGCGTTCGATCGCAAAAGGATTTCGGTTTGACGTTGCGGAGCGTGGGCAATCGGGAATATTTTGTCATTTACGCCGGGGGTTACAAATGCACCGCAAAAGTAACCGTGCGCGACCGCGCGGGCAATGTAAAAACAGTTTATTTCGGGGATTTGAACGGTTACTTCATAAAACGGATTGTTATCAAATGCAACGAGGCGAAAGCCGCCGAGTTGAAGGTGGCTTACGCGGTTGTTTCATGCGTTGCGGACGGGCTGAATTCGCCGTCCGAGGTTTATTTGATAGGCGCGTATGTTTCCGATGTTCTGAAAGACCCTGTTTTGACCGGCGCGGAAACAAAGGCCGATGTAACTTATCGGGATTCCGTTTCAAATCTTTCCGCGGCGAATCTAAATGTGCCGCAAGGCATAACGGGCGTTGATAACATTGACTGGCGGCATTTCGGGCAGTTCGGCGGCGGGGTTCAATCGGTGTCAAAGGCGGGCGGGAGCGCAATATCTAAGGCCGCGTTCGATGAATGGATTGATTTTGACGATTATCCCACCGTAATAAGTTGGAGCGGCGGAGACGAAATACCGATTCAAGGCGGCACAAGGCTCGGCACGTGCACGCCGGGCGAAATCAATATCACTCTTGCGCTTCCCGCGGGAACAAATTATATTCAGATTTATACGGGCGCGTGGCGATCTAAGAACACCGTATATATAAGCGGCATATGGGGCGACGCGCTTGCGTCGTCTCCGCCCTTTGCGGCGGGGGAGCAATCGCAAGCAAGGCTTGTAACCTTTAAAACCGAAAGCGGCGAGGCGTCGAGGATTCTCATAAAGATAGTTTCAACGGACGCCCTGCCGGGCGGAAATGTTTCGCTCGCTGCAATCAGCGTATTTGCCGAAAGCGGGGGCGCGGGTTCGTAGCCGCAAACAACCGCTTCGCGCGGCGCGGCGGAGCCGACGGATCGGTGTCAAGCGGCGGCGCGATAGCCGTCCCCACACCGACTTGCGAGGGCAAGGTAGTTTCATGGGCTGCCGTCCCTAATGCAAACAGTTACGCAGTCTACGTTAACGGGACATTAGAGTTGTTTCGAAACCAAAAAGCAAAAAAAACATGTAAAAAATTTCTCGTTTAGGTTTAGTTACAAAACTAATAAGAGATTAAAA